>CADCPU010000373.1 GCA_902803365.1 Oscillospiraceae bacterium | reverse complement strand
GTAGAACTTCACAGAGTTTCCGCATGGTGGGTAATGGTTATCTGCCTTCGTGAGTTTATGGTAACAGGTATCAGAATGCTCGCTTCTCAGAAGGGAGTTGTAATGGCTGCCAAGATGATCGGTAAGGTAAAGACGACATTCCAGATGATCGCTATTATCTGGCTTATGTTCGAGCCTACTATCAATAAGGTCATTACTTATCTGTTTAATGTAGATCCTTCCAATCCTATCAAGATCATAGGTGATATCTTCTTCTATCTGTGCGTTCTTATGACGATCATTTCAGGTATGGATTATCTCCTTAAGAATCTTAACTATCTGAAGGAAGCTGACTGATTTAGTTTGATAGGCAAAATAATTCAAATTTGCCTATTGACTTTTTAGCAACGTAAAGGTAAATATATTTTGTAGGTTGTGATACACAATCTTTCAAACGGAGGTAAATTATGTCTAACGAAGAACTTTTTCAGAATATCAAATCTATGATCGTTGATCAGCTCGGCGTTGACGAGAGCGTTATTACAATGGAGTCTTCCTTTGTTGATGATCTCAATGCTGATTCCCTCGATATGGTTGAGCTCGTAATGGCTATGGAGCAGGAATTCGACATTTCCATTCCTGACGAAGTTGCAGAGAGAGTTGCTACTGTCGGCGATGCTGTTGAATACATTAAGGGTTTGGCAGAATAATCTGATTAATTTTTGAAATCGTTGGCTGGATGCACTGTTTTGTGCATTCAGCCTTTTGTTTTATTTACGGAGGCAGTTATGAGTGACAAGTACGAGAGATTTGAGGCAGCTCTCGGTTATAAGTTTAAGAATACCGAACTTTTGGAGCTCGCTTTTACACATACAACTTATGTCTTTGAACACGGCAAACATCACTTTGAGTCCAATCAGCGTCTTGAATTCGTGGGAGATGCAGTGCTTGACCTTGTTATAGGTCGTAAACTTTACGAACTTAAGCCTCGTGCAGATGAAGGATATCTGTCCAAGACCAGGAGTATGATCGTATGTGAGCGTTCTCTTGCAATCGTTGCTCGTAAGCTTAATATGGGTGAGCTTCTCCTTTTGGGTAAGGGTGAAGCGATGTCAGGCGGTAATGACAAGGATTCGACTTTGGCAGATGCTGTTGAGTCTGTTATAGCTGCCATTTACTTCGATTCCGATCTTGATACGGTTGAGAAGGTAATCCTGAACAATCTTTCCGATATCATAAATGATGCGGTAAGCGGCAAGATTTTTCTGGATTACAAGAGCAAGCTTCTTGAACTTGCGCAGAGCAGGGATGACAAGCACGAGATCGTTTTCGAGATCGTTGACGAGCGCGGTCCTGCTCATATGAAGGAATTTGAGGCTGAAGTACGTGCTGACGGTCAATTCCTGGCGAGAGCTACCGGTAAGAGCAAGAAGGAAGCGGAGCAGAAGTGTGCAGAAATCGGCATGCGCGAATATAAGAAGTTATTTGGTAAAAAACAATCCTGAGTATGATATAATTAATCGGTTAATCTTACAGATAAGGATGTTCGGATGTTTTTAAAGAAACTGGAATTACAGGGCTTCAAATCGTTCCCGGAATACACTTTGATCGAGTTTGATCGCGGTATGACTGCGGTTGTCGGACCTAACGGCAGCGGTAAGAGTAACGTTACCGATGCGATCAGATGGGTTTTGGGTGAGCAGAGCGTCAAGTCGCTTCGTGGCGGTAAGATGGAGGACGTTATCTTTAACGGAACCCAGTCGCGTAAGCCGATGAACTATGCCGAAGTCTCCATGACTCTCGATAATTCCGATCATTCTCTCGATTATGAATTCAACGAGATCCAGATCACCAGACGTCTGTATCGTTCCGGTGACAGTGAATATCAGATAAATCATGTAAACTGCAGACTTAAGGACATCGTAGGCCTTTTCATGGATACGGGTCTTGGTAAGGACGGTTATTCTATCGTCGGACAGGGCCGAGTTGACGAGATCTTGTCTACCAAGTCTGAGGACAGAAGACGAGTACTTGAAGAGGCTTCTGGTATCGTTAAGTACAAGGTCCGTAAGGATGAGACAGAACGTAAGCTCAATTCGACCGAGCAGAACCTCTTGAGGATCGATGACCTCCTCGCTGAGTTAAGCGAGCGCTTGGGACCTTTGAAGGAGCAGTCCGAGAAGGCTATCGAATACCATAAGACGTATGAGGAACTCAAGAAGCAGGATATTGCTCTCCTCGTACATAAGATCCGTACGGCAAATGAAGCGATGGGCGGTCAGGGAGATCTTAAGGCTAAGCTTGAAGAAGACCTTAAGGTCAATGAGGACCGTTATCTTGAGATACGTAATTCAAATTCCGAATTGACGGCTAAGAGCGAGAAGCTCGAGGATGATATCGAGCAGAATCGTCAGGAACTTTCCGATATTACCGAGGAACTCTATGAGATCTCCTCGGATAAGAAGGTTGCGGCTTCTCAGCTTGCTCAGATCGAGAATAAACTCGCTGAATTTGAGGGTGACGAGAAGAGCATAAATGAGGATATCGAGCGTTTGCTCGGTGAGAGTTCCGCCAACAGGACAAAGGCTTCTGAGCTCCTTGATAAGGCAAACGAGGCCAAGAACCTGTCTGAGAAGCTGACA
Source organism: Oscillospiraceae bacterium (assembly GCA_902803365.1). Next base: position 6,245 of record CADCPU010000373.1, on the reverse strand, counting down.
AAAGAGCGCGATGCTTTGCTTGCCGAGTTCCAGAAGTCAACGGCTCTTCAGGACGGTACCAAGCGCCAGATCCAGGATAAGACAAATGAGATGATCTCCTGTAAGGAGCAGATCAATACATATGAGACGAAGATCACGAATTTTGAAGAGAGGATCAGGGAACTTACAGCAAGCCGTTTCTCTCAGATCGAGATAAGCAAGGAGATCGAGTCGCATCTTGATGAGGCCGACAAGGCTTTCCGCGAGATGATGGAGCAGGAAGGCGCCGTTACATCCGACATCAACGAGCGCCGCATGAAGCTTAATGAACTCCAGAAGAAGGACGATAAGCTCCTTGCTTCTTATGAGCAGGAGAACAGGCGTTCTATGGCGATTAGTTCCAGGATCAAGGCCCTCACCGATCTCGAAAAGAGAAAGGAAGGTTACCAGGAGTCCGTACGTCGTCTTTTAAATCATGTCGAAAATACTCCTGACAAGAAAAAGATCGTAGGTGTATTAGGTGACCTCATCTCTGTTGAACCTGAGAATGAGACGGCTATCGAGATCGCACTCGGTAATGCCATCCACAATATCGTAACTGAGACCGAATCTGACGCTGCTCACTTGATCGAAGTGCTGAAGGCACAAAGACTCGGACGTGTTACGTTCCTTCCTATAGAAAACATCAAGCCCCGTAATCTTGATCGCGACCAGTTAAACCTCGCATCAGGAATGGTGGGTTATATCGGTGTAGCTTCGGAACTCACCGAACATGAAGACAATATATCTGACATCATATCCAATCTCCTCGGAAGGATCATCATCTGTGATGAGATGGATAATGCCAGAAAGATCGCATCCCGCCTCAAGTATCAGGTAAGGATCATTACCCTTCAGGGTGATTCCATCAATCCGGGCGGATCTTTGACGGGTGGTTCTGTACATAAGAATGCTACGGGTATCCTCGGTAGAGGTCGTGAGATCGAAGAACTCAACAAGGAGTTTGCCGAGCTTGATAAGAAACTCGCTGTTTTCGAGGCCGAGCGTCAGCAGGCTGAAGAAGAGATCTACGAAGTCAATCGTGAGATCGCACAGCTTGAGGAACAGCTCAAGTATTTCAGCGTTGAGCGTGCCAAGACAGAGACTACATATACGAACTTGAAGGAGCGCCTCGCTGAGATGAAGCGCCAGATCAAGACGAGTGAAGAGACCATCGATTCCATATCGAAGGAAAAACTCAAGATGGCAGATGACCTTGATGAGGCAAAGCTTGTTTTCGAAGAGACGGAACAGGATCTCTCAGACCTCAGGAACGATATCCTGAAGAGCGATACTGATTCAAAGTCCATGACAGATCAGCTTGATAAGCTCCGTGACGATATCGCGGATGCCGTTTCCGCTGCTGAGCGTTATATTGCAGAGCGTAATGGTGTATTGCAGCTCTCTGATGTTCTCGAGCGTGAGAAGAATTCCTACCTCGAGAGTTTGGAGAAGAAGAAACTCGAGCGTGATGAAGACCTGAAGACCAAGGAAGAACTCTCTCTCAAGATCGGCGATTACGAAGAACTCATAACTAAGCTCAATGAGCAGGCGACTGAGAAGGATGTTAAGATCAAGGCTCTTTCGGCTGAACGTGCGGAACTCGAGAAAGATCTCTCAGGTTTTATCGGCAAGCTTACGGACTGTTCCGATACGATCAACAGTATCAAGAATCAACTCGCAACGCTTACTGCAAAGTACGAGCGTTATATCGAGGATATCGATATGTCCAAGAACCGTCTCTGGGAGGACTACGAGGTTACTTTCGATAACGTATGCGAATCATGTGAGCCTGTATCTAATGTATCCGAGACTTCTCATGAGATCTCCAAGCTCAGGAGCAAGATCAAGAATATCGGTCCTGTTAACCTTAATTCCATTGAGGAATATAAGGAGATCTCCGACCGCTTCGAGTTCATGACGAACCAGAGAAATGATATCTACGAGTCCAAGGTCAACCTCGAGAAGGTTATCGAGGATCTCTTGGAAGAGATGAAGACGCAGTTTATCCTGCACTTCAATACTATTAATGAGAACTTTAAGACTGTATTCGAGGATCTCTTTAACGGCGGTACCGCTGAGATAATCCTCGACAGTGATGACGTATTGAACTGTAATATCGAGATCAAGGCACAGCCTCCGGGAAAGAGACTTCAGAGCTTGACGCTCCTGTCCGGTGGTGAGCGCTGTCTTACGGCTATCGCGTTGCTGTTTGCTATCCTTCAGCTCAAGCCTTCGCCGTTCGTTATCCTCGATGAGGTCGAGGCTGCTCTCGACGACGTTAACGTCAGCCGTTTCACGGACTTTGTACGTCGCTACTGTGTTAAGTCACAGTTCATCATCGTCACACACCGTAAAGGTACCATGGAAGCCTGCGACCGTATGTACGGCGTAACCATGCAGGAACGTGGTATCTCCAAGATCCTGTCCATGAGACTGGGAGACACATAAGGAGGAAATATGGGATTATTAGACGCATTTAAGAGAGGTCTCGAAAAGACCCGTAACTTCGTATCAACGAGCTTCACCAAGATCGCGGCCGGAACAGGTCACTTTGATGAGGATCAGCTCGACGAACTCGAAGAGATACTTGTACGTGCTGATTGCGGCGTAGGAGCTGCAACAGACATCATCGAATACGTTAAGTCGCAGATCAAGGCAACGGGTGACGACAGCAGGGAAGCCGTACTTGGCTCCGTTAAGGAGAAGATGCTCGAGATCTTGGGCGAGAAGTCTCTTCTCGAACTTGAGGAGGGCAAGCTTAACGTTATCCTCATGATCGGAGTTAACGGTACAGGTAAGACAACTACGGCAGGTAAGCTTGCCGAGAGATATAAGAGAGAAGGCAAGAAGGTTATAATGGGCGCGGCTGACACATTCCGTGCAGCAGCTATCGAGCAGCTCAAGGTATGGGGTGAGAGGACTTCGACTACTGTCATCTCTCACGAGGCAGGTTCTGATCCCGCATCAGTCTGCTATGATGCGATCCATGCAGCGATCGCGCGTAAGGCCGACCTTCTTATTATCGATACGGCAGGTCGTCTCCATAACAAGAAGAACCTTATGGACGAGCTCTCTAAGATCACAAGGATCGTAGAGCGTGAGGCTAAGGACGCCAATGTTAAGTCGATGTTGGTCATCGATGCCACAACGGGTCAGAATGCCGTTATCCAGGCAGAAGTTTTTGGTGAGGCGGCAAACCTTGATTATATTGCCGTTACAAAATTGGATGGAACAGCTAAAGGAGGTGTTGCTGTATCAGTTGCTTATTCTTCTCACAAGCCTATCGTGCTTGCAGGTCTTGGAGAAGGAGTTGATGATCTCGTGGACTTTGATCCGCAGATCTTTGTTGATTCGCTTATTCAGTAATTGGATTTACTGTATAAAATCTATTATTATTTTTTGAGGAATGTGAAATGAGAACTAAATATCTTGCGATCGCTTTTGCGATAGCTTTTTTTGTGTGCGCGTTTGTGCCTGTCACGAACGGCGTGTTTGCTGATACTGTATCGGTTGAGATCAATGAGGAAACATTTCCTGATGATGTGTTCAGAGATATGGCATCCAGGAACTATGATGATAACCGTGACGGTATCTTGAGCAGCGAGGAATTGGATAGAGTTGATTCTTTGTCGTTATCCGGAGTAAATGATTTTTCGAGTATTAAGTATTTTACGCAGATAACGTCACTCACGATCGCTAAGAGTGACAGAGAGATGATACGTAAAGCTTTCCCTGATAATGAGAAACTCAATACGATCTATATCGAGAACTGTCCGAACCTGACGACCCTCGGATTAAGCAGGAAGGGGATCAATATATTGGGTATCCTTAATTGTCCGAAGCTCGAATCCTATAAAGAATATCAGACAAATAATTACGGGATCTTTTTTGCTCTCAAAGTTCCTGCTTTGAAAGAGCTTGATCTTCAGGAAGATACAACGATCTCCGTTTTCTCGGCGAGTGACGCGGCTTTTACTTCGCTGGATTATTCCAAGATCGGACTTACGGGACTTACGTTGTCGGATTGTAAGGAGTTGGAGCCTGTCGATCTCAGCAGTTTTAGCTCTTTGCAGATACTGGCGTTGTCCAATGTGGCAGTCAAGAATGTCGATGTGAGCCGCTGCAGTAATATGCGTGAACTCTCTCTTGATCTTCCTGATATTACAAGTCTTGATCTTAGGAATCTCCGCGGACTTAAGCACCTTGAAGTCACTGCACCTCTTGCGACTTTGGATCTTACGAATTGCTTAAACCTGTCACAGCTCTATAACGAAGGCGAGAAGGTCCAGTCTGAAGATCATGCCGATTGTTATGATTATGTAAGCGATGATTCGGCTCTGTCTGCCTATAGCCTGACGCTTAATAAAAAGACTAAAGTCCAGTCTGCTGATACCAAGATCCTTACTATTGACGAGACGAATTTCGGAAAGGTCCTTGCAAATAAATTAAAAGGATGGGATTTCAATAAGAACGGAGTAATCGATCCTGATGAGAATGCATATATCTATCTGATTGATACCGATGGCGAAAATATCGGATCTGATGATCTTAGAGGTCTTGAGCTTTTGACTTCGTTGGAAGCCGTTTGGATCAAGGGCGGATCTACAGATGAGTTAACATTTAAGGATATTCCGAAGATCAATTCGATCCAGTATAACGATTGTAAAAAGGTAAAAGGTATATCCATAGCTACCAGCGACACTCTCAAAGCCGTTCACCTGACTTGTGAAGAGATCGATAAGATCGATCTTGGAGCACAGCCCAATTTGAGATTCCTCACATTAGTTCTTACCGGTTCCGGTGTCGGTAAAAAGTATGTGGATATCAGCAGATGTCCTATGCTTGTTAAGTTGATTTCAGATACTGCTCCAACAGAGACTTCTACGACATTTGAGTATTTGTCGAATGACGGTTCTATAACCATCAGCAAGAATATTGTTCTCGTGTCTGACATTACGATCAACGTATCTGCCCAAAACGGCAGCGTAAGCGGTGCAGGTAAGTATAGATACGGTTCTAAAGTCACCCTTAGGGCAACTCCGGATACCGGTTATAAGTTCGCCGGATGGATCGAAAACGGAAAAGTCGTATCAAAGGATGCTTCGTATTCCTTTACAGCTGAGGCTGCAAGAGATCTCACCGCTAAGTTCGAGAAGATCCCGGCTGCGACACCTACGGCAACACCTGTTCCGAAGACTACAACTACACCTAAGCCTACAGCTAAACCTTCAAATACGAAGACTGCAGCTGACGGTACTGATTCAGGAATAAACGGATTTGTATCAAGGATCTATTCCTTTGTCTTGGATCGTGAGCCGGAAGAAGATGGTGCTAAGTTTTGGTCTGATGAGCTTTATAACTTCAGAAGGACGGGTGCTCAGGTAGCAATGGACTTCCTGTTCACACCTGAATTTGAGAGTCGTAACACCACAAACGAACAGTTTGTTACGATCCTTTATAAGACATTCTTCGGACGTGATCCTGAGGAAGACGGTTTTAACTACTGGGTCAATGAACTTGCAAGCGGCAATCAGGATCGCGTCACTGTTGCTCAGGGATTTGTCTATTCTCAGGAGTGGGCAAACACATGTGCAGAGTACGGTATCTTGTCCGGTGGCAATATCAAGCCTGAAGGAAAGATCGCTGCTTCGGATATGACATATTCATTTGTAGAGCGACTCTATACAACGGCGCTCGGACGCGCTTTCGATGATGAAGGCCGTGAATACTGGGCGAGCGAACTTGCTAACTTCAACTTAACGGGAGAGCAGGCAGGAGCAGCATTCTTCCTTAGTGATGAGATGAATTCCTACAGCCTTTCCAATGAAGAGTTCCTGAATCGTCTCTATGCGACTTTCATGGACAGAGAGCCTGACGCAGAAGGTGCTGCTTACTGGCTCGAGTTTATGAACGGTAATGACAGAGCCTCAGTTGTGTTCGGATTTACCCGAAGCCCTGAATTTACTGAAAAGTGCGTAAAGGCCAGGATCTTGCCTTATTGACAGATAAATTAAACATAAAAGAGGAGGTTGTCTCAGTTCGAGGCAACCTCCTTTTATAGCTAAGTTTCTTAAGCCGCATATAGGATCTCTGATTCGTCGAAGTATTCGGTGAGCTCCTTGTCATTGAGCTTTGGCGGATACTCTTCAAAGGTGAAATCACAACGGATGATCTTTCCGTCATCAGTCTTAAGATCTACATATGTCTTGTTGTCTGTTGCGTAT
>CADCPU010000372.1 GCA_902803365.1 Oscillospiraceae bacterium | reverse complement strand
TGCACTACTTAGCAGTCTCTATAAACTCGTCAATCAGATCTCCGATAAGCACCCCTGCCGAATCATAAGTATCATCACTTAAGGGGTCTACCCCGGCAATGGTAAGAAGTGATGCCGGATCTGCCGTCTGGCCTGCCTTTAAGAAATCAAGATAGGCATCAATCTCGTCCTGCCCCTTTTCTTCAACCTGGTTACATATTGAAGCCGCATAAGTAAGGGAAGTGGCATATTTATATACATAATAATCATAATACAGATGAGGGACCTTAGCCCAGCCGATACCGTCTTCATCAGTGACCGTCAGGGCATCACCATAATACTGCCTCAATAGCTCTGCGTATTTTTCAGACATGGCGTCCGCTTCCAGCGATCCACCCTTTTCAATGGTCTTGTAGCAGTAATCCTCAAATTCGGAATACATGCATTGACCCATTATCGTGTTAATAAACAGATCTATTTCCTTATCCAGCCAGAACAGCTTCTCATCCTTGGTTTTGGCATTCTCGATCATATATCTGTTAAACATTATCTCATTGGCGGTTGAAGCAACCTCCTGCGTAAAAATGGTCGGCTCGCAGTTATATACGTTCTGGTTCTCAGCCGAAAGTTCGGAATAAACCGCATGACCCATTTCATGCACTATAGTGGATATGTATGACTCGGAATCGTTAAAATTATAGAGGACATAAGGCGTCGTCTCTTTACCGAGAAGGTATTCATAAGCACCCGTCGCTTTGGTAGACGAAGGATATACATCTATATGCGGGCTTGTGATTATCTTATCGAAGGCTTCCAGATATTCATCACCCCATGCCGATATTCCCTTTCTTCCTATATTTACCGCATCCTCATATGATATTTCCTGCGGCTCATAATCGGATACCGGTAATTGGGTATCACACAACATCATCTCATCAAGTCCGAGCAAATTCTTCCTCATCTCGAAATATTCGTGAACCTTGGGCTGTATGCTGTGTGCAAAATCAATTATCCTCTCGTAAACTTCAGAATCCACATCGGACTGATAGAGTGCAGCATCCAAGGTAGAATTAAACTCTTTGATCTGCGCATCCGCCCAATAGGAACGCATCTGTCCTTCCAGTAATGAGGCATAGGTATTGGCATAGGGCTGTCTCATTGCATTACGCTTCCCGGCCAACTCCTTACGGAACTCATGGTCATATTCGGAACTTTCTATGATCCTTGAATAAACTGCATCCGTAAGTGTACCTTCCGTCCCGTCCGGATATGTAAACGTCGGCCTTTGCAGCTCAACATAGTCAAATATATCGTGTGTATCACTGTTGTTTACCGCCTGAGTCATAAGAGCCTGAACTTTAGCTGCCTCTTCACCGAGAACCTTAAAATCAGGATCCGTATATTTCTTCAGAAAATAAGCATATGGCGCAAGCCTCTCATCAGAGAATATCTCTTTACGTTTATCAAGCGGCATTCCCATAATCTCAGTATCCTCAAAAGCATATGCCATAATTACTTTCTGATAAACATCATTATACCTTGCACTTGCCTTTTTCGCCCATGAATCGGTTGCATCCAGGGAGCTGATGAATGTGGTATACATTCCCCCTTTATTAAGGATTGCTCTAATCTCGACAAGATCCGGATCCTCCAGATCCTTCAAGAACCCGTCAACTGTGTTTAACTTTCCTCTCAGGGTTTCTATCTTGGGTAACAGCTCCTCAACACGCTTCATATCAGCTTCAAATGCTTCTTCATCCGAATACAGATCGGTAAGATCCCAGCTTGTAGGAAGATCCGTAAGGACATTTTCATTCTCCCCATTTGGCTCGGCCGACTTTTCCTTTATCTCCTCAATTCCTTCCGCTATTTCTTCAATAGGAACGCCGTTCACTGTGACTTTGCCATCATTGTTCATTGATACGTTAGCGGAACAACCTGTCGACACAAGCATCGAGCATACAAGCACCATTGCAATGATCTTTCTTTTCATGTAATCTTCCTCCTTAAATCAGTATATTGTTAAAAATTCACATTATTACTCCATCTTACCCTGACGCTGGTCTTTACGTTCGTCCCGTCAGATGCCTTTAAGGTAACTGTCGATGTTCCTGTTCCGATAAAACCTTCATACTTATCCCTTTTTCTCACAACGAGAACTGTCGCCTCCCTGTTGCTATAATCCATCAGAGTAGCAGAGCCTCCCTTCAGATTAGTTGTGGTAACGATCGGAGAATATGGACTATCCGATTCAAAATGCAATTCATAATCTCCACCGTCATACTCTTTATAAGTTTTATACTTTATATATGTCGTCGGTTGTGTGACATAAAAGTCTTTTTCAAAGGTCTGACCCGATCCATCCGTAGCACTGATCTTAATTGTACACTTAAATATCTTCGGTCCCAATTCGGCGATCTTTTTATTTACAGTGACAGTTCCGTTATTTATCCGGATCAGTT
>CADCPU010000371.1 GCA_902803365.1 Oscillospiraceae bacterium | reverse complement strand
TCCTTCTTAAGTCTTGCTCCATTACATGAAGGACAGGTACAAATGCTCATATACTGCTCGTAATTGGCCTTCATATCCTCTGAGCCCGCTTCCCTGTATCTTCTCATTACACTCGGGACAACGCCCTCCCAGGCCGCATAATAGTCTCCTGAACGCTTATAGATACTGTTACTGGTATCTATCTTCATCTTCTCGCCGCCGTTGCCGAACATGATGATGTCGCGAGCCTTCTTCGGAAGCTTGTTATAAGGAACATCCAAAGAGAAACCGTACTTCTCGGACAAAGCTACGATAAAGCCTCTGCCCCAGCTCTTAGGATCGTCGAAGTTCCAGCCTGCCGTCCTTACCGCACCTTCATTAAGGCTGAGCTTAGGATCCGTTACACAAAGATCAGGATCGACATTCGTGAGAACGCCTATACCGCTGCACTCGGGACAAGCTCCATAAGGATTATTAAACGAGAACATTCTCGGAGATACTTCTCCATACGATATACCGCAATCAGGACACGAGAGACGCTGAGAGAAAAAATCCTCGCGTACTTCATACTCCTTGGTACCGTCTTCCTTCTCAGTCGCGATCTGAACTTCGATATTAAGGATACCGTCAGCGAGCTTTAATGCCTGCTCACAAGAATCCGTAAGACGCGTTACCGACTCTTCCTTAAGGACGATACGGTCTACGACGATGTCGATCTCATGCTTCTGGTTCTTATCGAGTTTTATCTCTTCGTCAAGTTCATACATGGAGCCGTCGATCCTGGCTCTGACATAACCGGACTTCCTGTAATCTTCGAGCTGCTTTACGAATTCACCCTTACGTCCTCTGATAACAGGCGCCATAACGATCATCCTCGTTCCGAGAGGATATTCATAGAGCTTGTTGATGATCTGATCGATCGTCTGTGATTTGATAGGCTTGCCGCAGTTCCAGCAGACAGGCTGACCTACACGTGCAAAGAGAAGTCTCAGATAGTCGTATATCTCTGTTACCGTACCTACCGTTGACCTCGGGTTCTTGCTCGTTGTCTTCTGGTCGATCGATATCGCAGGAGATAATCCGTCTATCTGATCGACATCAGGCTTTTCCATCTGACCCAAAAACATCCTCGCATACGAAGACAAAGACTCAACATAGCGTCTCTGTCCTTCCGCATAGACCGTGTCAAAAGCAAGAGAACTCTTGCCTGAACCGGACAGTCCCGTCAGCACTACGAGCTTCTCACGCGGTATGTCCACATCTATATTCTTAAGGTTGTGCTCCCTGGCACCTCTTATCTTAATAAAATCATCCATATACTGTTTATCCTGTCAAAAACGAAATTATGTTCTTTTTTGTTTTTATTCTATCATATTATCCCTTTCACTTCACTAACCAAACAAATACTTTTTTTTATAAAAACCACTTGCCAAGTCCAAAATCATATGCTACTATATTCAAGCGTTAATCAAGGCCCCATGGTCAAGCGGCTAAGACGGCGCCCTCTCAAGGCGCAATCACGAGTTCGATTCTCGTTGGGGTCACCACTTAAGAAGTTGTCGATCGACAACTTCTTTTTTTATTTTTTTCGAGCGCTCGAAAAGACTGTGAGGACAGGTTTATGTTATTGGCTGCAACAGGTATCGACTTGAATATCTTCTCTTTTCTTCTCTCTCACAAGATCTTTCTTGTGATCATCTGTGCACTGAACCTTCTCACCTTTATCATCTACGGAGCAGACAAGTTCGCTGCCATAAAAGGCAAATGGCGCGTCAAGGAGCTGCATCTTCTCGCTCTCGCCTTCATCGGCGGCTCACTCGGTGCTCTTTTCGGAATGCTCATCTTCAGGCACAAGATCAGAAAGCCGCACTTTGTTATCGGAGTACCGCTCTTCCTTCTTATGAACATCGGAGCTCTGGTACTTCTTATCAATCTCCTCGCTTGTTGATCTTTTACAGAAGGATAATATTATTTTCTTTATAATAAATATGTAACAACCGTCGATAAAACCCGTCATATAGGTAAACAAAGGGCAAAGGATGGTACATATCTATGAAAAAGAATATCAAGAAGATCGCAGCCGGCATCTGTGCAGCAAGTTCACTTTTCACATGTCTTACATCATGTTCAGCCGAGGATAACGCCATGAAAGAAACAGATAAGGTTAACACTTCCAAAGCTTCTCAGCTCGCCTCACCCGTATATCCTGAATTACCCGCTTATCCTGTACCTGATGAAGATGATTGGGATAAATATGTCCAAGATCGCGATGACTGGTACGAAGCCATTAGGAAGCTTCAGGATCAGCCTTCGGGATATAAAGACGGATATAATGAGTTCTTTATCAAAACATGCGCTCCGATGCTCGAAAACTGTAAGGCGGAAAACCCTGTCTATTCACCTGTCGGACTTTATATGGCGCTTGCCATGGCAACTGAAGTCACTGACGGAAACACCAGAGATCAGATACTTGACCTTCTCGAACGTAAGAATATCGAAGACCTAAGAAAAGGCTCAACTTCCATCTGGCAGGCCAACTATATGGATGGCGATTCAACGATGCTCAAGATCGGAACTTCACTTTGGACAAACAATACGACCGAATATAAAGATCAAACACTTGACAGCCTTGCCCAAAACTACTACGCTTCAGTATTCACGGGTGATCCGTCAGATGAAGGATATAACGAGATGTACAGAAGCTGGCTCGACGAGCAGACAGACGGACTTTTAAGCGACTACACATCCGATATGAAGTTTGATCCTTCCATGATCCTCAATATCGTTTCCACTATAAACTTTGAAGGAGCCTGGGCAGACAAATTCTATAAAGAGAACACATCCGAACAGACATTCCACGCTCCGGACGGAGACACTACATGCGAATTCATGCATCAGAGCGAGATGATGAATTATGTAAAGACAGATAAACTCGAAGCCATAGAACTCGGCATGACCGATAACGGCGGAGTCAGATTCATTCTCCCTGCAGAAGGCTATACTCCGGAAGACATCCTGAAAGATGCGGATTCAGCTGACATATTCACCTGCAGTCGTCTCTCTGAGATATCATGTGTCACGGTACCGACAGTAAACCTATCACTTCCGAAGTTTGATGTATCATGCGACAACCAGATAAATGACTGCCTCAAAAAACTGGGAGTAACGGATATCTTTGACCAGGGCAAAGCTGATTTCTCTCCTCTCACGGATGAGAAGGAGCTTTATGTCGATAATGCAACTCAGTGTGCACGCGTCATGATCGACGAAGACGGATGCAAGGCTGTCGCCATAACCGTTTTCGCTATATGTGCAGGAGCGATCGAGACACAAGAAACGGTCGATCTTTCATTCGACCGACCGTTTATCTTTGAGATCATAAGTGAAACAGGAACGCCTCTGTTCACGGGTATCATCAATAACCCTGCTGCCTGATCATCAGAACGGCAGTATCCTGGCCTCGACACATTTCTCCATAAACTCAGCACTGCGAGTAAATCCGAAGACAACATCCTGACGGGTCATTCCGCCCTTAAGTTGTGTGCTCCAGTAATCAAGACCTGCCTGATCAGCTTCACGATCCATAAAGGTTCTGTAGAGACGCATTATGAATTCAAAGTCACTGAGATTCATGTTGGTCATCTCTTCACTTAAGAAGAAGGATGCTCCGCAGGACTCACCTGTAGCACGGAAATTCGCAAGTTCATCAGACCAGTACTTGAGACCGCCTTCATCGTATTCACGCTTCATACAGGTCGTATACATCCTCTTTACGAAATCATAAGTAAGCTCTGTTGCAGCGATCGTCTCAGTCGGAGCATTCTCGCCTCCTGATCTGATACCGTAAGAAGCACATGTATTTGCCCACTCTCGTGAATTGATAAAGCCTGCAGCTACATCATGACGAGTCATGGTGCCCGAAGACAGTTGTCCAAGCCAGTAATCAAGGCCTGCCTGATCCGCATCACGTCCGAAGAACGTCTTGTACAGGATAGTTACGAATTCAGTATCATTTGTATTCCTTCCGATAAATTCTTCGCTGAAGATGAATTGCTCGGCTACTTGAGCGCCCGTAAGCTCAAACCTGTAGAGTTCATTAGTCCAGTAAGTTGCTCCTCCGGACTCAGGTTCTCTGTCGAGCACATAGACATAGATACGTTCAACGAAGCTCATTATATCCTTTTTAGGATCGACAGGAACAGGCGTCGACGTAGGGATCCATGATGCCTGAGTAGGCGTAGGAGCCTTTGTCGCAGTAGGTCTCGGTGTAGCTGTAGGCTTTTTGGTAGCCGTAGGCTTCGGTGTGGATGTCGGCTTGACGGTAGGCTTTACTGTTGCCGTAGGCTTCGGAGTCGCTGTCGGCATCTTTGTGGCAGTCGGCCTTGGAGTAGCAGTTGCAGTAGGCTTCGAAGTTGCCTTAGGCTTAGTCGTTGCAGTAGGCTTTGGCGTCGCAGTAGGTTTTACTGTCGTTGTCGGCTTCGGTGTAGCAGTCGGCTTCGTTGTAGCCGTAGGTACCGGTGTAGCTGTAGCCGTAGGCACCGGAGTTGCAGTCGCAGTCGGAACAGGCGTTGCCGTAGCAGTCGGCACCGGAGTTGCCGTAGCCGTAGGTACCGGCGTCGCTGTTGCTGTCGGTATGCTGATCATAAACGACGTAAAAGTACTGCCCGTATAGTTACCAATACCCTTGATAAAGCATGCTGCCATACCGGCCGAAGTATTCTTCTGATATGAAAGAGTAAAGTCAGTTCCGCAGACCAGAGTCAGTCCGTCAACTGTTACTTCAGGAACAGGCTCAACAGCCTCGCCATAATAATACTGCTCCGTGATCTCTGATACTTCGGCGTTTTCGATGGACAAAGGCCTGATCGTAAAGTTGACACTGAAGGAGCCTTCGTAGTTACCGAGACCCGTAACGATAACTGCAGCTGTACCCGCATTGATGTTATTCGAGTAAGTAAGCTCGTAATCCGTTCCCTTAATAAGACGTGATTCACCGTATTCAAAGCTGAGATCAGGCTTTATCTCTGATCCGGTAAAAGTAAACTCTCCTACAGGAGTATATGAGAATTCTGACTCTTCCAGAGGACAACGTCCGATATCAAACTCAACCTCAGTTGAACCGGAATAATTGCCGATACCGTTAACAGTGATCTTTCCCTTGCCTACTTCGATGTTATCGCTGAGTTCAAATGTATAATCAAGACCCGCAACGAGCACTCTGTCACCCTGAACGACTTCAAAATCAGGTGTAACCTCTCCGCCCGAATATACATCATTACTGTTAATGCGGACTTCAAGCGTACCTACTGCGCACTCACGGATCTTAAACGTAACATCCAGTGTACCTGAATAATTGCCTATGCCGATAATGGATGCAGTTGCGTCGCCCGCATTAACGTTATCAGAGTATGAGATCTCGTAATCAACGTCCTTGGTGAGCGTCTGACCGTCATAAGTAAAATCGATCTCAGGCGTAAATGCAGAGCCGTTATAGGTCTTAGGATTGATATATGCCGTAGCGAACTTATCCCAATCAAATTCAACAGGACTTATTACAAATTCAAAGACCTTGGAACCGCTGTAATTACCGATACCGGTCACAGTTATCTTTCCCTTGCCTGCATTAATATTATTGCTGTACTCGATCGTATAATCCGTGTCTTTTACCAGTTCGACACCTTCATAGCTGAATGATACCTCAGGCGTGATCTCAGAGCCCGTATAACCAATTGCACCGAGTTCAGCCATGATCAACTTATCGCTTACCAGTGATGCCTTCTCGATCTCGAAAACGACCTGTCTGCTTCCCGTGAAGTTTCCGCTACCTGTGATAGTGATCTTAGCCTGACCTATGTCTGTATTATCTTCATAAGAGACTTCATAGTCAGTTCCTCTGACAAGAGTCATCTCACCATATGAGATAACAACATCAGGCTCGATGGCAACAGACGTGTAAGGCATAGCGTCGATCGTTCCGACAGCAATGTCATCTGCACTTATGTCCTTAGACGTTATATTAAATGAAGATGTGATCTCACCCTTATAGTTACCGATACCGGTTATAGTGACAGTAGCAGTACCGACATCCGTATTGCCTGTCATCTCATAAGTATAATCAGTACCTGACTGCAATATCACACCATCAAGTACTACATTGAAATTCGGAGTTACGGCTCTTCCCGTATATGCTCTGTCAGAGATAGATGAGACAGAAGCACCGGCAATATCCCTGCTGACGATATTAAAGGAGATATCCTTTGTTCCCTTATAGTTACCGATACCTTCGATAGTCATAGATGCAGATCCTGCATCAGTATTCGAAGTAATCGATACTACCCTGTAATCTCTGTTGAGGACAAGTGAAACATCACCGTTCTTGATGTTAAGAGCAGGAGTTATCGGTTCTCCCGTATATACCTGATCAGCAACGGCCTCAATAGTACAATCAGCGATATCCTTGGCAACGATGTTGAACCTGAATACCAACTGACCTCTGTACCTGCCCTGGCCGTACAAAAAGATCATTCCGCACTTCTCATCAGTACTTATGTCCTTGTTATAGTAATAACCTGAAAGTCTGTAATCCGTATCCTTTACAAGCTTATGGCCGTTGATGACGATATCAGGGATATCAGGAAGTATCTGATTACCGGTATATACCTGATCTTCAAGCCAAGTATCCTGGAAGGTACCGATAGAACGCTTGCTGATCGACAGTTCGAACGATTGGTTAAACTCCTCTTCTCCTATGGTACAAGAAGCGGTTACTGTAACAGTCTGAGTATCCTGATCTGTCTCATGTAAAACAGGAATACCGTTTTCAAACGACAATATATCCTCATTACTCGAAGTAAAAGTGATCTCCTTATTTACAGGGATACCCGGAGC
>CADCPU010000370.1 GCA_902803365.1 Oscillospiraceae bacterium | reverse complement strand
CACAGCCAGCTGACCTACCGGAACGAGCTGACCTGCGTGCGTATGGCCGCTCAGCACAAGATCGCATCCGGCCTTTTCCTCTGCATCGTAATCATTCGGCTGGTGATCGAGCACGATCGCATATTTGCCGTCACACTGCTTCAAGAGCTCTTCAGGCGCCATACGCTCCCCATAGCTCTTGTCGATCCTTCCGACCACGCAGTAGCCGCCTCCGATGTCAGCGACCTGATCTTCCAGCACAACGACGTTATTCTTCTCAAGTTCCGCGATAAGATCCTCATAAGAGTATCCTCTGTAATTGCTGTAGCCCTTGTCGTGATTGCCGTTAACGTAGTAGCTTCCGAGCTTCGTCTTGAGCTCGCCGAGCGCCTTGCAGCTTCTCACCATATCCTCATACGTCGTGTCGTCATCGATAAAGTCGCCCGAGATCACGAGGACGTCAGGCTCCTGCGCCTCGATCTCCTTCATGTACTTCGCGAATCCCTCACCGTCAAAGCATGCGCCGACATGCGAATCCGCAATGAGCGCCACGCGAATATCGTCCACGCTCTTGTCAGTCTTAAGGGAGTAATCCGTCTCGACCGCATTATGCGCCAGATAGTAGCCGACGGTCATGAGCACGGCTGTGACGAGCGCAGCGCAGATAAACCTGATGAGCGCATTCTTCCTCTTGCCCGAGATCTTGCAGATAATGAACCCGAACAGGTCGAAGATCGCCCAAATGATGATAAGATGCATCGTGACTATCGCGCCGACATACGGCCTTAAGACGCACCAGACCGCCAGAAGACCTACCGGGATCAGAGCCAGGAGACGCGCGCGGTTCAGTTCTTTCTTACTGAGCTTGCTCTTGTCCTTCTTAAAGCTGAACACGTCAGCGAAGTGTACTACAAGGAACACGGCGCCCGCTGCCAGAAACAGCGCCACCAGAATGAATATTATAAGGAACAGATATTTCATAAACATCGTTTTGTCTCGTTTCATATTAATAAGTAGTGAGATTATACCCACCCGCCCTCGAAAACGCAAACGCACTATGCGGTAACTTTAGTGCTTTGTGTCAGATTTCAGAGCACTTTTTCGTTTTTACTCCCTTAGGTCACATCTCGCTCGACCCCCTTTTCACTTTTACTCCCTCGGGTAGTAAAAGTGAAATGCCCCTGCAGGCTTTGACTTCCAAGGGGAGTAAAAACCAAATGCGCGGTTTCGACTCTGCTCCGCCAGGGAGTAAAAATGCGACGGGCAGTGCGCACAGACGCAGCGAGACAGCGCGGCGGGCTCGAAAAATCCGCACAACAAAAGAACGCCCGAGCGCGGGGCCCGGGGCGTCCTTCTGTTTTTGATTATGCAATGAGTCTGTCAGCTCTTTTCGTTAAGTACTGTCTGAGCACGATCGCTGATCGTAGCAGCAACTTCCTTTGCATCCTTCTGACCTGCGAAGTAAGCCTGTGCCTCTTCCTTGACGATCATGACGATTGAGAGGTCGACGGAAGGACTTACGTCGAGAGAACCGAGAAGGTTCATGTAACTTTCGATATCATCCTTTGTAACCTTCTTGATAGGCGTTGAAGGATTGTACTCGTGCTCCTGCTTTCTTTCGCTCATGATCTGGTCGAGGGACTTCTCAGCATTTGCCTTTGTAGCGGACTTGCTGATACATGCTGCCCAGTTGGACTCAGAGAGCACCTTCATGTAATCCTGACCTGTGATGATCTTGAGGAATTCCTTTGCGCTGTCAACGCTGCCACAGGAAGCGGAGATAGCTACGTCAAGATTGATCCTTGCCAGAGGACCGTGTGCCTTGGCAGCAGGATATCCGAGATATACGTAGTCGGACTTGCCGTCGGAACACTGGAAGTAAGAGCAATAATCGCTGAATGTTGAGAGCCAGCCTGCATATGCAGTCTCTTCACGCTCTTCATACCTATCCATGATGACAGGACCGTCATCTTCTTCGCTTGGCTTGAGTTCAGGTACATCCTTTATATATTCAAGGAGCGCGTAGAAGTTTTCGTTATCGAAGTCAGCCTTGCCGTCGTGGATGAAAGTATCCATCTCGTTATCGAGCAACATCTCGAGGTAATCTGTCTTCTTAAAGCCTTCATAGTTGAACGTATCATTTCCGTTGCACTTATCCTTGACGTACTTCGCATACTCGTCATATGTGAAGCCGATCTGGTCTTTGGATACTGTCTTGCTCTTTGCTACGATTCCCTGAGTAGAGAACAGCAAAGGAAGTGTGTAGAGCTTGCCGTCTGCATTCTTTGCGCCGTCAACGACGTTTGTGAATACATCATTAGGATCGAGGACTTCATTTACGATATCACCCATATCGAGCAGGCAGTCTTCCTTGAGAAGCTGTGAATAACCTGCACAGTTAAAGAGGATATCAGGACCGTCACCTGCGATGAGGTCGATCGCAAGCTGACTTACGAGGTCTGCCTGCTTCTGTGAATGGAGTTCTGTAGCCTTGTTGTAGGCCTCATCATCTCTCCAGTCGATATCATTGTACTCTGTCCACTTCTCTTCATATGATCTGTCGATCCTGATGAATACCTTGTCACTTTCGTTATTGAACTTTACGATGGATTCCTCGATCTGCTCGTTCATGTAGGACATGGATGCTGCAGTGAGGAGTTCCTTGCCGACATTAGGGTTCTTGTCGTGCTTGATGAGCTTTACGCAATAAGGACTCGTGTTGCCGCCATTGTATTCCGTACCGCCGAATACGATCTCATCATCGGATATCGACATGATCTTGGAATACATGATCTTGCTGACGCATACATTTGCATTATCGAAGAGTACGATTTCTTCCTTTGCACCGCCTTCTCCGAGCTTGTAGAAACCCGTATCATTGATCAGATACTTAGTGCCTTCAAACTTCATAGTGTTGGAGCCGTATAAGTCTACTGACTTTTCATCTTCACTTTCCTCTTCAACGGAGACATCACCGCTCTTGATATCATATAAAACGGTCTTGCCGTCGCCATAATCGTCGCCGTAGCCAATGAAAGACAACTTGCCGTCTGCAACTTCCATATCACCGATATATGTGATCTCAAGCTTTTGAAGTTTCTCGGTAATGTCATCTTCCTTCTTGACTGTCTTGCCGTCGCCAATCAGGATCTTAAAGCTTTGATCGCCTGTCTTGTCATCATAGTCAAGGAGTTCGATCGCAAGTGTGCCGTCTTCCAACTCCTTGATACAGGAAACATAAGTGTAATTACCCATCTTACCGACTTCCAAAGGTGTCAGCTCATCCGTTAAGAAGTCATACAGGAAATAAGACTGCTTATAATTGTCCTTAACTTCCTTATAAGTAGTAAGGACAAATTTGGAACCGATGACATTGTCAGTATCGATATAACAACTGTCAGCTCCCTTTGCTGCCTTCTCCGTGATATCCTTGAGATCCTTCTTCTCGAGGAGCTTACCGTCCATATCAAAGATATGGATCTCACCCGGATCATCCTTGGAGTTCAAGTCTCCCTTATCATAGTTGTATACGGTATAGAACTTTCCGTCGTAGATAAAAGGTTCTGAGTAATAAGACCAGATTACGTCTTCAGACTTCTCCGGCATTTCAAAATCTACAGTCTCACTTGTGAAGAAAGGCTGTCCGTTATCTTCAACGGTCTTAGGTTCACCGGCCTTGCTGCCGTTCTTGGAACATCCTGCAAAGGATGATGCCAAGAGCATGATTGAAAGTACGGCCGAAGCCGCTCTGGTAATTTTTTTCATACAAAGATCGTCCCTTTCGTTTGATGATTTGATTCTATCATTATATTAACAACTTGGAACGCCCCCGTGCGGGCGCATTTTCCATAAAGATTTTTTTGGAAAAATGTCGAAATTTCGATCTCAAACCTGAAACAAAACGCAAATGCCGTTCGTCAACGAGAGCTTTCACGTCCGTGTTTCCTGTTTTCGAAAAAAACATTCAAACGTAATCAAAGGCTGTCGCCCTGCTTGCATTTCCTTGCTTTCTTGAACAGCTCGCCGTCTCTCTTCCTGACCGTAACGGCCTTATTCTCGCCTTCCGTGCACACCTGAAGCTCGATCTGGCCCTTGGTGATATAAGGGTGGCGCAAAACTCGCATCGAGGCCTTTTTCGCAGGCGTTCTCGAAAAAGCGATATAAGCATACTTCTCATCTTCATAAGGCGCATCGCCTTCCTTGACGAGCTTATGAAGCTTACTTCTCTGGACTCTGCACGTAAAATGGCACCAGTCGTCAGCAGCGATCCTGCACTCGCCTTCGTGCGGGCAAGGCGCGACGATATTGCCTCCGAGCTTTAATATCTCTTCTCTTATCCTTCTTATAACGGCAAAGCCCGCAGGCGTGCCCGGCTCGATTATGAGCATAAGCCCCTCGGTCGCTTCCCACATCTTGACTGCGGACTTGACGGCCGCGTCGATCTCGAGCTCGTTTAAGACATAGGACGACATGACGAGGTCAGCCTTGCCGCTGATATCGTCCTTCAGAAGGTCGAAGTTTTCATAGGTAACTATTTCTTTTAAAGAAGGAGCGGCATCGAGTAGCTTCTCGCCTGTCTTTCGCATCGAAGGCTCGCGCTCGAGACATCTTATGCCGGAAGGAGAAAGCTTCATATAGGAAGCCCAGGTAGCAGCTCCGGAGCCTGCGCCCACGTCGATCACGGTCTTTATGTCGCCGTCATAGAATTCGAGCGCGTAAGAGAGCGAATCGTATGCTGCCGCGAATGTAGCCGGAAATCTGAATACCGCATAGACATCAGCATCGGAAGAGACTGCCACGAGCTTCTTGCCCTTGCCGCTGTCGTTTCTGTATCTGTCGCTGATCGCTGATACCGCCTTCTTGAGCTCTGCCGGCGTGCGGCCGCTCACGGTGTTTTCGATCGCTTCGCGCAATTCTATCGGTAAGTCCATTTCCCTGCTCCTTAAACTTTTGGAGTATTATAACATTTCTTAACTTTATCTTTAATCTGAGTTTGCGATATATTTATCTGTCCGCTCTATCCTAAGACCATAAGATACATCAAGGAGGACAAAGAAATGAGAAATGCTGAAAGAACTAAGATGAAGATAGCGATGATGAATGAGATAAATGTAAACAAGTCAAAGATAATCGCTAAGGTAGCGGTCCTGTCAGCCGCAGTCTACGCGCTCATGACATCGGCAGCGATCGTGGTCCTGTCGGTCTACGGCAAGCTCCTTAACATCACGGAGCCGCACCTTGTCAGCAAGAGCCTTAAGATCGCCCTGATCGCGATGGTGGCCTTCCTCATCAACAGGCTCATCGCAGAGAAGATCAAGAGCGCCAAGCACGGCTTCTGATAAAACAAGCATAATAAGAGGGCAACCGCGCGGCTGCCCTCTATTATATTTCTTATATAGGACTATCAGGACTTCTCGTCCAGAACGGTCTGCGCTCTGTTATTGATGGATTTACATACTTCCGAGATGTCCTTTTGATCTGCAAAATAAGCAGGGATCTCCTCGGCGATGATGTTCAGGATCGCAGGGTCGCATGCAGGCTGGACTCTGCATGTCTCGATGACCTTGATGTATTTCTCGATATCCTCTTCTTCGTATTTCTTCGGATTAGGACCGAAAGCCACCATCTGATTGACCGAGACGAGAGAATCCTTTGCGACTGTTCTTGAAGTATCTTTGTTGATCGCTTCCGAACCGCTGCTGAATGCAATGCCTGCAAGAGAATCCGAAGCGATGACGCTCTTTATGAATTCCTTGGCGCCGTCAGGACTTCCCGTCTGAGCGGAAACACCGATGTCGAGATCAAAAGTAACTATCGCGCCGCGGCCGTCTTCGGAAGGGAAACCGCATAATGCATAAGGCTCAGTCCATGAACCGTAACCCGTTGCCGTTCTTATATAACTGTCAAAACCGTTGATATATGCATAACTCGGATCGGTATTGCCCATATCCGTGTACTCTTCTTCTTCATCTCCCGAAGGATCTTCGCAGTTATCTTTTACGAACTTTGCAAGATCACGGAACTCATCATTATCAACGTCGATCTTACCGTCCTTGATAAAGAGTTCGGCCTCGTTTGCGAAGAGCTGCTGAAGAATGTCGATCTTGTTCATTCCGGAGGTATAGAACGGATCTTTGCCGTTGCAAGGTCCCTTAACAAAGTCAACGTATTCGTCATAGTTGAATCCGACCTTGCCCTTGACATCATCAGGCTTTGCCATGATGCCCACGATATGGAATGTAAGCGGTACGACGAAGGTCTTTCCGTCGTATGTGGCGCCATCGATGATATTCTGATAGAACTTGTCAGATCCGAGATCCTTATTGATGAACTTGTTAAGATCCAGCAGATAGCTGTCCTTCATGAGCTGGGAATACTTAGCACATCCGAGCATGATGTCCGGAGCATCTCCCGCGAGAAGGTCCATCGCGAGCTGATTTACGAGTTCAGCCTGATGCGTGTTGTATGCCTGGGTGACCTTAATGTTGGCATCGTCGCTCTTAAGGTCCACCTCTTCATAGATCTTGCTGTAATCGAGCGTGTACTTATCAAGATCCATCTTGATATAGTATTTGTCACTTTCCTTGTTGAACTTGACGACCGCATCTTCAATAGTCCTGTCGCTCCAGGACAATGTTGAGAGGGTCAGAAGTTCCTTTCCGATATTGGGATTCTTGTCGAGCTTTTTGATCTTGAGGATGTATGAGCGATCGGAGTTTCCGACATATTCGGTACCCGCGAACAAAAATCCGTCATCGCTTACGCTTACAAGGTCCGAATCGACCACTCTGTTAGGAGCGATATTTCCGTCTTCCATTAGAAGGACAGGCTCTTCCTGACCGTCGATGTAGATACCGGTCTCATCATATGTATAGATCTTATCGTCGATCGTCACACTCCATGAGGAAGTGTAAAGATTGCCATCCGACTTTTCACAAGACAGTTCGCCGGTCGACTCCTTGTAATAGATGTCGTATTCTTCTGCACCCGTATAACCCGAGAGCTTGAAGCCGTCGGAGCTGACTCTCATCTCACCGAAATAGAAGATCTCTTTATCCTTGAATTCCTTCAAGAGATCGATCTCGTTCGTTATTTTCTTTCCGTCACCGAAAATCAGTTTGTTCTCTTCATTATCTCCGTTGTAGGAAGTGTACTGCACTACATACGTACCGTCGCTTAACTGGCACATACCGCTGATATATCCGCTGAATGACAGATCGATCATCTCGAATTTTTCGAGCGAATCATCGACATAATCATATATATAACACGTTTGGTCTCCGGTCTGTTCGTCAAATGAATTCACAAGATTCTTGCCGTCCAGATGTATCGCAGAACTGGAATTAAAACCGAAATCACCGCCGAGGTTCTTGAATGCTTCGGTCTTCGCGAGATCTTTCTGCTCTATGATCTTGCCGTTTTCATCATAGATCATCAACAGATGACCCATAGAAAAATTGTTGGGATCATTAACATAGTAATCTATACTCTGATAAAACTTGTCGCCGATCAGTATAGGCATAGTCCCGTATGTATCCGCACCCTTAAGGTCCTTGAGATCCGGAGTCTCAAAGTAGATCAGCTCTGAATCATAAAACGGCTTGCCGTCATCTTCGACCATCTTCACTTCACCCTTAGGGGTCTCACGGCTGCAACCAACAAGTCCCGACCCCAAAAGAAGAATGGTCATAGACACACATACCGCATTCTTAATGCACTTTTTCATAAAGCAACGTCCTTTTCCAAAAGAAATATAAGCAGGTTCTCCTCCCTGCTAAGATAATGCTACATTACGGATTTGGAATATACAACTTACATAGATGTAATAAACAGCGCTTAAGCAAAACTTAAGATCCGGGCAAAAAATAAGAGGGCAACCGCGCGGCTGCCCTCTATTTAATATCTTATGTAAGACTATCAGGACTTCTCGTCCAATACGGTCTGCGCTCTGTTGTTGATGGACTTGCAGACTTCCGAGATATCCTTCTGACCTGCGAAGTAAGCAGGGATCTCTTCAGCGATGATATTAAGGATCGCAGGATCACAAGCAGGACGTACTCTGCATGTCTCGATGACCTTGATGTAGTCCTCGATATCCTCTTCACCGTATTCTGTCGGCTTAGGACCGTAAGACATCATGTTGTTGATATCCTTGAGCGAATCCTTGGAGATCGATCTTGTTGTATCCTTGTTGATCGCCTCGGAATAGCTGTTTGCAGAGATACCGTAGAGCGAATCGGAAGCGGTGATGCTCTTGATGAATTCCTTCGCACCGTCAGAGCTTCCCGACTGAGCGGAGATGCTGATGTCGATATCAAAGGATACGATCGCACCGCGTCCGTCTGCGGAAGGAACACCGCAGAGAGCATAAGGCTCTGTCCAGGAACCGTAACCGGTTGCAGTTCTGATATAGCTGTCAAAACCGTTGAGATAGACGTACTGCGGATCCGTATCACCCATACTGGTTTCATAGTAAACATCGTCACCGTTGTCTACAGGATCCTCGCAGTTATCCTTTACGAATTCTGCAAGAGCGTGGAAATCATCGTTATCGACGTCGATCTTGCCGTCCTTGATGAAGAGCTCGGCTTCGTTCGAGAAGAGCTCCTGAAGAACGGAGATCCTTGTCATTCCGTATCTGTTGAACGGATCTGATCCGTTACAAGGGCCCTTAACGAAGTCGACGTATTCGTCATAAGTGAAGCCGACCTTACCCTTAACGTCGTCAGGCTTTGCCATGATACCCATGACGTGGAATGTGAGCGGTACTACGAATACCTTGCCGTCATATGTAGCGCCTTCGATGATGTTCTGATAGAAATTGTCAGAGCCGAGATCCTTCTCGATAAACTTCTTGAGATCGAGGAGGTATGTATCCTTCATGAGCTGTGAATACTGTGAGCAGCCGATCATGATGTCAGGCGCATCACCTGCGAGAAGGTCCATGGCGAGCTGGTTTACGAGCTCGGCCTGCGTCTCGTTATACTTCTTGTTGATATCGTTTGCCAACTCCATGGAGTTAGAGTCAACATCATCATATAGCGCTTGGTAATCGAGCGTATATTTATTCATGAGGATCTTGATGTAATACTTGTCGCTTTCCTTGTTGAACTTAACGATCGCATCCTCGAGTGATGTATCGATCCAAGTAAGTGACGAGAGTGTCAAGAGCTCCTTGCCGACATTCGGGTTCTTGTCATATTTTGTGATCCTGAGGATATATGATCTGTCCTTATTTCTCATATACTCTGTTCCGAGGAACTCAGCGCCATTATCGTTGACTTCGACGAGCGTTGCGTTTGTAGCTCTGTCAGGAGCGATATTGCCGTCTTCAAAGTTGATGATCGGCTCTTCCTGTCCATCAAGATAGATACCCTTGTTGTCGCAGTTATAGAGCTTACCGTCGATAAGAGTACTCCACACGGTGTTATACATCTCTGTCTCAGACTCCCGGGCAGTGAATTCACCGGATTTCTCATCATAGAAGATCTCGTATTCCTTGGTCTCGGAATAACCTATGAGCTTAAAGCCGTCTGCCGTGATCATCATATCACCGACATACATGAGCTCCAGATCCTTGAACTTATCCATAAGATCGACTTCAGTCTTTGCCTTTTTTTCGTCACCGAAATAGACTTTATTCATTTCTTGACCGTTATCGGAATAGCTTGAGTATTGAACGACATATGTTCCGTCACTTAACTGGCACAGACCGCCGATATATCCGTTATCTGCCATTTCTACCATCGTAAACTCTTCGAGTGTATCCTTGGCAAAGTCGTAGATATATGTCTTAGCCGCCCCGCTGTTATAGTCATATGAACTTACGAGACACTTACCGTCAAGAATGATGGAAGAACTGGAATTGAAGCCGAAATCGCCCTTGATATTCTTGAACGCATCAGACTTCTTGAGGTCTTTCTGCTCTGTGATCTTACCGTTCTCATCATAGGTGATCAAAAGGGCGCCCTCTTTATAGCTGTCTTTTTCCTGTACATAATAATTCAGATTCTGGTAGTATTTACCGTCGATCTTAACAGGAAGACTTCCGTAGAATTGAGCATCTTCCGCGCCTTCTATCTTAGGCTCTTCCAGATAGATCAACTCGGAATCATAAAAAGGCTTGCCGTCATCTTCGACCTTCTTGACGTCGCCCTTACCGGTCTTGCTGCAACCAACAAGTCCCGACCCCAGAAGAAGAAGGGTCATGGATGCGCAGACCGCGTTCTTTATGCACTTTTTCATAAGCACCGTCCTTTTCCAAAAGAAATCTAAGCAGGTTCTCCTCCCTGCTAAGACAATGCTACATTAAGGGCGGTAAATAGACAACTTACATTCGGTGTAATGTAATGAGTTCTTAATAAGATATTAAGACTCAGACTTTTTCATGCGCCTTCCGATGAACTTGATGCCCTCGATTATCAGGTATTCCACGGTCAGAACGCCGATTAGAAGACAGATAAGTCCCGGGATATAGTACTTACCGTCGGATAAGTTATAGACCCACTCCAGCGGCGATCCGTCGACCGGATATCTTAAGAACATATAGTTGTGGCGGTATGTAAAATCGACCCACGCGATGGGCGGCGTAACGACCGCGATGAATGCGAGCGGATACCAGATGTGCGTGATCTTAACGCGGCTCCTCTTCGTAATAAGGAATATAAACGGCAGGAGCACGAGAAGCGTATGTGTAAAAAAGCACATAAGCGAGAGCCAGTTCCAGAACGGTCTGTAGTTCCAGTCCGGAAACAGTATGGCACCGAGTGCGCCCGGCATGATCAATACGAGCGATACCTCAGCGAAAAAAGCCGACACCTTCCCCTTCGTAAACGACGCGAGAAGATCGACGAATATACCGAGATTACAAAGATGCAGCGGAAGGATAGTCATCATGTCGACGCCCTCGTGAACCAGGAGTAAGTCCTGCGTCATCTCGCAGAAAAACAAAAGGACCGACAGGCATCGCACCAGGATCGTGGAGGTCTTCTCGGACGCCTTGCGCACCAAAAGGAGCGACACTGTCCAGACCGTAAAGATCACGATCAACATGCCTATATGCTGCGGGCAGAAGTGTTCGTAGTAGATCATATCCTTACGCCTCCGGATCTGCGAGCATCTTGTAGTGCGGGATGCCGTCCATCATGAACTCATCCGATATGCGCCTGAACCCCTGCTTGGCATAAAAGCCCTCCGCATAGGTCTGCGCCTCAAGATAGATAAAGTCAGCATTAAAGACTTCACGCGCTACCCTCTTGCCCTCCGCCATGATGCGGGCACCGAGTCCCGTGCCGCGTCCGCGCATGCGCGTGATGACCCTGCCGAGAGCGACATGTTCACTCTCGACTCCGCGATCGAGCACGCGAAGATAAGCGCATATCCCTTCGTCATCCGTGAGCCACACATGGATCGCATCCTGATCGAGGTCATCGAATTCCATATAGGCGCATTCCTGTTCGACAACGAAGACTTCAACGCGAAGCTTCACGATCTCATAAAGCTCTTCAGGTGTAAGTTCATTGAATCTTTTTACGTAAAGTCTCATCATTACACCATTATATTAGCCGATCATTTATCGAGCAATAGCGAATCCGTCACGTAATACTTAAACCCGTGCTCCTTACAGTAGCTGACGATCTGAGCCTTGAGGTCCTTATCCGTCGTATATTCAAGGAGGTAGATATCGGCACCCATCTTGCCGTAGCGCTCTACATAATCGCTGAAGAATTCATGGTCTTCGGCATTACATGTCGTGAAAGTCTCATCGTCCCATTCGATCCCCGAGAAGATCGTCTCCTGATTGATACCCGTGATGACATCATTCCAGTTTCCGATGTCCTCGCAATATGTATCGAGGAAACAGTCGCCGCTGTTGATGATGACATCAAGATCGGTCTTAACGAGACCTCTCATGATCGTCGTAAGTCCGTCAAAGATACCGGATGT
>CADCPU010000369.1 GCA_902803365.1 Oscillospiraceae bacterium | reverse complement strand
TTGCGGTATGCATGGCATGCTTTTTCGTGCACGAACTGATCCACGGATTTTTCTGGTCTTTGGGCTCGAAAAACGGCTGGAAGGATATAGAACTCGGATTCATCGCAAAGATGCTGACGCCTTATTGCACCTGCAAGAGTCCGATAAGCAGGAAGACTTACGTTTTCGGTTCATTGATGCCGATGACGCTCCTGGGCATCGTAACGGGTATCGTCGCGATCGTGCTGGGCAATCCGTTTATACTGTTGTTCAGTATCATCCACACCTTCGGCGGAGCAGGTGATATCCTCATAAGCGGAATGATCTTGAGTGACAAGATCGACGGCAAAGAAGTACTGATCTTTGACCACCCTTATGACTGTGGATATATACTCTTTGAGAAGAAGTGAGGCAAAGATGTAAACGAACGGAAAAACCTTTGGGTTTTTCCGTTTTTTTTCGCCTTCGTTGTTGAAACTGTCAGAAACGCCTTATATAATGAGAGTACGAAACGTTTTGCGCTGTCGCAAGACATTCTTTGGGCAAAAATTTATGGAGGTACCTACGATGCTTATCAGGGGCGAAAAGGCAAGAGAGCAGGTTAAGCCTGCCATTGATCTTTTGATCGAAAAGTTTGGCAAGCAGAATCTGAACAAAGAGACATCTGCTCAGTATGTAGGATTTGAGAAAAAACAGGTTATCGGCGTAACGGGACTCAACATAGAATCACCGCTTACATCCGTTCTTCTTGAGGAAGAGGGACTCTGCGATTTCTGGAATAAAGTATTCACGGAAGGCAAGAGTGTACTTATCGATTATTCCGAGAGTGGCGTTAAGGCTTGCACAGAAGAAGGAGATCTCATCCTGGACGCTAACGTAAGTTCTTTGATCTCCAAGATCATTAAGGACGCAGAGCATTGGGGCGGTATCTTGAACGAGAACGGTGAACTCATTGCCGATCCTTCAACACCTGCACCGGGGCCTCACTATTATACGAATCTTCTTATCGGTAACAGGATCGGTTTTGACCGTCCTTTGCAGAGCACACCTAAGAGTGCGATCGACCGTCTTGGCGGCGGCTGCTTCAGAGCTCATGCTGATACACAGGTCCTCGCTACACGTTGGGATTATCTCCCTGAAGAGAATGGTTTCCCTGCAAACCGTCAGTTCTATATCACGGAAGGCGGCAAGGAGATCTTCTATTCCGGCAGAGCAAAGGCTGACAATCTCAAGAGCGTTCAGACTGTTCATTCACAGAACAGGACTGAGATCAGCTATGTCTTGAATGACGGTCTCGAGATCAAGCGTACTATCTTTATCCTGCCTCAGGAAGACAAGCTCCCTCTCGCAACAGAGGCTCAGCTCATTGAAATTAAGAACGGTGCCTCTTCCGATCGTGACCTCCGTATCGTTTATACGGGTATGTTCGGAACGAGCGAAGTACACGCTCTTCGTGAAGACGTAATCTTCTCTACCGTAGTTGCTCAGTCCGAAGTCTTTTTCAACGAGAACGAGGATATCGCAGCTATCAGCTTTAACCCGAATCCTAAGTGGACAAAGGGTAATATCAGATTCAACACACTTCTCGTTCACCAGGACGATAAGGTCATCCTTCCTAAGGAATACTGCGCTAAGTACAGCGAGCTCATCGGTAACGGTTCTCTCGAGGAGCCTCAGTACCTCGCTCATCTTTCCTGCAGACCTTCACGTAAGGGTCCGGGATTCTTTGCAGTTGCTGCTCCGTTTACGGTCAAGGCAGGCGCAAAGGTTCAGATCGATAACTTTACATGCCTCACATCAGATGTCCTCAACAAGGACTTCGAGGATGACGTTACGATCAAGGATGAGATCTCTGCAGTTATCGAGAGATTCAGCGATCCTTCTGCTCTTCCTGCAGAACTTAACAAGATCATCGAATTTACGAAGTCTTATTCAAGCTACATGAAGATCAAGCACGATGATAAGAACTTCGAAGCATACGTAAATAACAATCTCCCGTTCCAGGTCTTCTATCAGACTTTCGTATCCAGATCACTCGACTGGACTCAGAAGGGCTATAGAGAGATCGGTTTCCGTGAGATCCAGGATATCTTCGCATCCATGTACTACTTCGTAAGTATGGGTCAGAAGGAATTCGTTAAAAAGCTCCTCCGCGAGTGGGCAGGCAATGTTCACGAGGCAGGATATGCAAACCACAACTTCTACTGGGTAGGCAAGGAGCCGGGCTGGTGGTCCGATGATGCTCTCTGGCTTCTCCAGGCTCTCGACAGATATGTAAGCCTTACCGGCGATTACGACTTCCTCAAGGAAGAACTCAATGTTGCAGGCAGCGAAGGAATGAAGCGTTCGATCCTCGATTCCATCAAGGCTATCGTTACATACAGCGCTAAGATCTCCGTAGGTAAGCACGGCATCCCGCTCATCGACAGAGCTGACTGGAACGACTGCTTGAGAGTAGATCCTGACTGCATCTGCGGCGCAGACAAGATCGCTGCATACAAGGAGCAGCTTGCCTCTAAGGGCAAGGCATACGGCGAAGTTCCTTATGAGTCCGAGTATTCCGAGTCCGTAATGAACGGCTTCCTTCTTAAGGTTGCCATCGATGCAGCTTCCAAGATGTTCAAGCACTTCGGCGACAACTACGCTGATGAGCTCGATACATTGAGCGCTAAGCTTTACAAAGACTTAAACGAGAACGCATGGAAGAATGACTTCTTCGCACGCGTACTCTTCAACAGAAAGAACAAGCCTGAGCTCGAGTACCTCGGTGCCGCAGGCGACAACCTCCAGGTAGAGGATGCTCCGGGTTCTTACTTCCTCAACGCATTCTCATGGTCCATCCTCGCAGGCTGCGCTTCCGAAGCACAGATCACGAGTATGCTCGATTCAATGGATAAGTACCTGAAGTCACCATTCGGTTTCAGACTCTGCTCCACTGTTGATTACAGCAAGATCGCTCCTAAGATCGACGTTGCCCTCTACTATCCGGGTGACAGAGAGAACGGCGGCGTATTCAAGCACGCTAACATGATGGCTGCAGCTGCCATGCTCAAGGCATCAAAGGAAGTAAACGACGATAAGCTCGCAGAAAGACTTGCAGATACTGCTTACTGGGTAATCGACTGCATCCTTCCTTACAGAACGCTCAAGTCACCGTTCCTTACTGCAGGTAACCCTCGTCTCTGCACACAGTACAACAACTGTGAGACAGGCGAGAACATCGGACCTACGCTCTCCGGTACATCAACATGGCTCCTTTTGTGCCTCTTCTCATGCTTCGGTATCGAGTTCACGGCAGACAACTTCATCTGTGAGCCGCTCCTGCGCAAGGATGACACATCTCTCGATGTTACGGTAAATAACGGCAAGGCTGTCTACTCCGTAAATATCACAAAGCCTCAGGGCTTCAAGAGAACAAAGAACGGCGTTAAGGTCGAGGTTGACGGCGCAGCTGTTGAAGGAACGAAGATCCCTTCTTTCGATGACGGCAAGAAGCACGATATCAAGATTACTTTCGCATAAATAACAATATGATTACATTGAAGTCCCCGCTTCGCTTAATGCGTTGCGGGGCTTTTTTATGTTTGATACAATTAAATGGCTAAAATGAACGTGAGGGAGGACTAATAATGCCGTACTCGAGTGTGTTTTTGTCGGAGATTGTCAAGAATTTTGACCTTGAGGTCGTTTATGATCCGGGCGATATTGAGCAGAGAAGGATCTGCGTCGCGGACGTTACGAGACCGGGACTTCAGCTCGCAGGTTACTACGATCACTTCGGTCCTGACCGTATCCAGGTCATGGGTAACATGGAGCACGCTTACCTCGAGCACCTGACATCACAGGCCAGGAGCAAGACTCTCGAAGCATTGTTCGAGAAGCATATACCTTGTCTTATCCTCACGAGAAACCATGAGGCTCACGACGAGATGATCGAAGCAGCTCAGAAGCTCTCGATCCCGATCTTCAGGACGAGCCTTGCCACATCAGAATTCAACAGCGCTCTCATCAAGTACTTGAATCTCGAGCTTGCACCGCGTATCAGTCTTCACGGCGTTCTCGTCGAGGTTAACGGTGAAGGTATCCTGATCCAGGGTGAGAGCGGCGTAGGTAAATCAGAGACGGCTCTCGAGATCGTTAAGCGTGGTCACAGACTTATCGCTGACGACCAGGTAGAGATCAGACGAGTATCGGATACGACTCTTGTCGGCCGTGCTCCTGACGTTATCCGTCACCTTATCGAGATCCGCGGTATCGGTATCCTCGATGTTAAGGAACTCTACGGTGTATCCTCGGTCAAGCCGCAGGAGGGCATCGACTTCGTTATCAATCTCGAAAGATGGGATGAGACGAAGACATACGACAGACTCGGCCTCACGGAAGAGACGACCGATATCCTCGGTATCAAGGTCCCTTCGGTAACGATCCCTGTAGGTCCCGGACGTAACCTCGCGATCATCGTCGAAGCTGCCGCTATCAACTATCGTGTTAAGAAAATGGGATACAATGCCGCACAGGATCTTGTTGCGCGTGTATTCCCGGGAGGAAACTTATAATAATGGATCTTATATCCGAACTCAAAAAGACCGGTTCAGAGGAACTTGTAAGAGAATATGTGAGCATGAGGGATCATTCCACCTTCAAGGCAGGCGGCAAGGCGCGTTACTTCGCGGAGCCTGATACTGAAGAAGAGCTGAAGACTCTGCTCCGGGCTTCCAAAGCATGCAGCCTTAAGGTATTCATTCTCGGAAACGGTTCCAACATCCTTGTATCCGATGACGGATTTGACGGCATCGTGATCAAGATCGGCAAGGGCTTTTCTGCGATCGACATCATATCGGAAGATTCTGACGAGCTCATAGTCGAAGCAGGTGCAGGATGTCTGTTGTCGGTATTTGGCAATACGGTTGCACAGAAGGGATTTGAGGGTTCGGAATTCTGCTGCGGTATCCCCGGAAGCATGGGCGGCGCAGTCTTTATGAATGCCGGTGCTTACGGCAGCGAGATGAAGGACATCATCACCGAAGTAACATATATCGACCCTGATTCATTGGACGTT
>CADCPU010000368.1 GCA_902803365.1 Oscillospiraceae bacterium | reverse complement strand
TGGTACACAGGGCTTAGAGGACGATTACAATTAATGTTTGCATGATACGTGGTCGTATGGTATTATACGTAGGCTATTATGAAGTAAAAATACGGAGGCATAACGTACAATTATGAGTGCACCTGCAATTATACTTACAGTTTTGGAAATAATCTTTGCTCTTGCTCTTATCATCCTTTTCCTTGCACAGGAAGGTAATGATAACGGTATGGGTGTTATCGGTGGAGGTTCCGATTCATTCTATAACAAGGCTAAGGGCAGAACTATAGAAGAAAAACTCAAGAGATTTACTCTTTACACAGTAGTTTTGTTCTCTGTAGTTTCCGTGCTTCTCTACCTCTGCATCGCACGCGGTTGGTAAGAAATAGAATTGTCAGTAACAAGAGCCGCTTTCGTATGAAGGCGGCTCTTTTATTTTGTATAAAACCTCATAATGGAATATAATCAATATATAAACAGGATCGGAGGCAACAGATGCCTGAGAAGAAATATTACAGCCGCTCGTCGCACGCGATGAGCCTGAGACAGAAACAGAGAAATGCGGTCATGAGGCCGATGGAAGACGACAAGCCGAAGAGCTTCGCCGAACTGATGCCGCGCGGACCGCTCCAGGTCAAGAATACCGTAGTCGGGATCCTTAAGGAAAACGGCGACGGCGGTATCGTCGTGCCCGATCCTTCTTTCAGGGAGACCAACTTCGGTCTCGTAAAGATCGACAGGAATAACATGAACGGCGCGCCGTATAACATGGTCGTCGTAGCAGAGGTATTAAATCCTTCCGCAGAAGGCGGCAACTACAGGGGCAAGATCACCGAGGTCATCGGCGATGTCGGAAATAACGACGTTAAGATGCTTGCTGTAATGCACCAGTTCGGACTTAAGAGGACTTTCCCTAATGAGGTCCTCCGGGAAGTCGAGCCGCTGCCGTTCAGCCCGAGCGATGAAGAAGTCGAAGAAGAGATCAAAAAGGGCAGGAAGGACCTGAGAGACCTTCTTACCATTACGATAGACGGTGAAGAGGCCAAAGACTTGGACGATGCTATCTCTATCGAGCCTTACGGCGACGATTCCTATAAGCTCTATGTCCACATCGCTGATGTCTCTCACTATGTGCGCGAAAACACCAAGCTCGATGAGGAAGCGATGCTGCGCGGAACCTCAGTCTACCTTGTAGACAGAGTAATCCCGATGCTGCCGCCTAAGCTTTCGAACGGACTTTGTTCCCTTAATCCGAACCTCCCGAGACTCACGCTCACATGTGAGATGATCGTTAATGCTGACGGCGAGACCATCGGAGGAGATATCTACGAGAGTGTCATCAAGAGCGATATGAGGACGAGCTATAACGAGTGCTTCAGAGTGCTCTTCCGTCCCGAGAAGGGTGACGAGGAGAAATACGGCGATATAATCCAGATGCTCTGGAACATGAAGCGCCTTACGGATATCCTCAAGGGCGCCAGAGAAGACAAGGGTGCCATCAACTTCGATATACCGGAGACGAAGGTAATACTCGACGATGACGGCGTACCTACGGACATCATGCCTTATCCGATCAACTACTGTCACGGTATGATCGAGCAGTTCATGATCTGCGCTAACGAATTCGTTGCCAAGACATATGCTCTGAAGAACTATCCGTTCGTATATCGTATCCACGAAGAACCGGATAAGCTCAAGATCGCGAGATTTTGCTCTGTAGCCAAGGTCTACGGCGCTATGGGCTCCATCAGGGGCAAGGTCACTCCTAAGGCCATTAGCGACTATATGGCTACGATAAAGGACGAGAAGGTAATGCCTTCGCTTAATACGATACTCTTAAGATCCATGGCCAAGGCCAGATATGCTCCGCAGAATCTCGGTCACTTCGGTCTGGCATCCGAATACTATTGCCACTTTACGAGCCCTATCAGAAGATATCCGGACCTTTATATCCACAGGATCATCAAGAGCGAGCTCCACGGTGAGAACAGAAAGTCGCACTTCGGCGGTCTTGTCGAGGGTGTATCCGACCACAGTTCCGATATGGAGAGAAACTCCGTAGAGGCAGAGCGTCAGTCGGTAGCCGTTAAGGTAGCTATGTATATGCATGACAGGCTCGGTGAGCACTTCAAGGGAAGGATCTCGTCAGTCATAGGTGCAGGCGTATTCGTTGAACTTGAGAATTCGTGTGAAGGCTTTGTTCCGTTCAGATCCATGAAGGATCATTATGTCTTTGATGAGGTCACGCTCCGTGCCGTAGGCAAGAGAACGGGTGATATCCTTATGATCGGACAGGAAGTCAATATCGTCGTTGCTGCGGTCGACCTTGACCTTAACAGGGTGGACTTTGTTTTCGATGAGACCGAGACGGCCAAGAGAGAGCAGATAAAAAAGACCCCCGCCGATGACGGCAAGGGTCGTAAGTCTCATATGAGAAGGCGCGAACACAAGCTCAAGAGCAAGCCGCGCAGAAGGAGATGATCACTCGATGATGAACTTCTGGAGCTTTTCTACGAAGTCCTGGCAGTCATCGGAGAAGATCTCGAGCTCGATAGGCTTAGCAAGATCAAGACTGAAGATACCCATAAGGCTCTTAGCGTCTACTACGTATCTGCCTGATACGAGATCGATGTCGTAAGGGCAAAGATTCGTAAGGGATACGAATTCCTTGACTGCGTTGATCGTATCGAGTTTTATCTTAAGTTTTGTCATAATAATTCACCTCTGTTGTTTATGTTCAGATGATAACACAATAAAGGTGAACTGTGACACATAAATAACAAGAAAATTTGCATAACGTGAGGTGCGTTTTGAAGGTATATTTCTATACATTAGGGTGCAGGGTCAACCAGTACGAGACCGATGCGGTGAGGGAAGTGTTCAAGGAACACGGCTTTGAGATCTGTCAGAGCGCGGAAGAGGCTGACGTATGTGTAGTCAACACCTGTACCGTAACGAGCGAAGCAGACCGCAAGAGCCGCCAGCAGCTCCGCCGTATGGCAAGGCTTCGTCCGGACGCGATCATCTGCGCCATGGGCTGCAGCACCCAGATGAGCGAAGGGCAGATCGATGCCGATGTCATCTGCGGTACAAGAGACAAGCATGTCCTTATCGAGAAGCTCGAGGAGTTCATAAAGTCCGGCAAGGTGCCTGAGCACAAGGGTGAGTACGACAAGAGTAAGCTCTTCGGACAGGAGGGCTATGCTGAGTTCGGTACTGTCCTGTCGCCTGAGAACACCAGGGCTTTTATCAAGGTTCAGGACGGTTGCAACCATTTCTGCACCTACTGCATCATCCCGTTTGCCAGAGGCCGAGTAGTTAGTCGCGATGCCCGGAGTGTCGTCGATGAGGTCGAAGATCTCGCGAGCCGCGGGATCACGGAGGTCTGTATAACGGGCATACATCTTTGCTCGTACGGCAAGGATAAGGGCGGCAGCATCATGGATCTGTACGATCTTATCCACAGGGTCTGCGCGATCGACGGGATACTTAGAGTCTCCCTCGGTTCGCTCGAGCCGATATCGCTGACAGACGAATTCCTGGAATCCCTCGCGAGCGAAAAGAAGCTCAGCCCGCATTTCCACCTCTCACTTCAGAGCGGTTCTGATACCGTCCTTAAGAGGATGAGGAGAGACTATACGGCAGCTGAGTTCCTGGGCAGAGCCGAAAAGATCAGGGAACTCTTCCCGGACGCATCACTTACGACCGATATCATCTGCGGTTTCCCTGAGGAGACCGATGAGGAATTTGCTGAGACCATGAAGTTCGTTAAGACCGTAAACTTCAGCAAGGTGCACGTCTTCCCGTATTCTCTGAGGAAGGGAACGATAGCTGCGAGGATGCCTCAGGTACCGGGTCAGATCGCAAAGAAGAGAGCGCTTGAGCTGATCGAACTGTCCAATGAGCAGGAAGTCCTGTTCGCGAAGCAGTTTGACGGCAGGGAGTGCGAGATGCTCATAGAAACGTTCGTCAAGGAAGACGACAAGATCGTTTTCGAGGGCTACACGGCAGAATATGTATATGCGAGAAGCGTCGCGGGGGATATCGAAGACCCTCAAAGCTATATCGGAAAACTGCTGAAGGGAACGGCCAAAGCCGGTTCCGGAACGGTTCTGGAGATAATATGTGATTAGGGACTATTTTGGTCTTATCAAATAAAAAATTTGTGATACAATGGAAAAAAGGGAGTTTAATGGAGGAAAAGATGGCTAATTCTGAGACGACAAGATTTAACTTCTCAGCTGATAATGCGGCTAATGTACGCGAACTTATGACATATGTTCTGAGCGCGCTTCAGGAGAAGGGCTATAATCCCATCAATCAGCTTGTGGGATACTTTATATCGGGCGATCCGACATATATTACAAACTACAAGGGTGCACGCGGAGTCATCAGACGTATCGAGCGTGACGAGCTTTTGGAAGTTATCATATCGGATTACTGTTCGAGACTTAATTGATCGAATCTTATCATCACGGTCGATGTTGTTGGACATCGGCCGTTTTTATTCTGTGGATTTTAAAGGAGCAAATTAATGGATACCGGAAGGATAATGGGTATAGACTTCGGAATGAGGCATATCGGCGTGGCGCTGTCTGATGTGCTCAAGATAACTGCACAGGGCTACGAGACCGTAAACTGGAACGGCATCGACGCAGATAAGCCTGCTGACAGGATCGCGCAGATCGTGAAGGAGCAGAACGTTACAGAGATCGTTATGGGCAAGCCGTCCAAGACTGACGGTCAGATCAGTGAATCCGAGATCAAGGCCAAGCTCTTCGGCGAGATGATCGAAGAGAGAACGGGCATCAAGCCTGCATTCAGGGACGAGCGTTATACGACCGTTATTGCATCCAGGATGCTCCACGATAACAATATCAAGGCGAAGAAGCAGAAGAAGATCATAGACCAGGTGGCGGCGGAGATAATACTTCGAGAATACCTGGAACAGAAACGCTGACAATGTGTTATAATTAGATGTCTGACTACTTAACGGAGGTTTATATATATGGCTGATGATAAAGATTTGAATCTCAATAACGACGCAGAGAACGTTTTTGAGGATGAAGATATGGATAACGTCGTAACACTTAAGGACGAAGAGACAGGCGAAGAGTTTGAATTCGCTTATGTAGATAATTTTGATTTTAATTCCAAATCCTACTGTGTTCTCCTTACACTCGAGGATGATCCTGAGATGGTTATCTTTGAGGAGCTCGAGGACGAGAACGG
The DNA here is from genome assembly GCA_902803365.1 of Oscillospiraceae bacterium. Next base: position 6,932 of record CADCPU010000368.1, on the reverse strand, counting down.
AGAGATAACGATCGCTTCACTCGACGAAGAGGATGAAGATCCGGTTTACGATTACTATGATTCTCTCTGTGAGGATTATCTGGACGAGGAAGATGAAGACGACTCACAGGAGCAGTAAGCTCAGAAGTATCTTAAGGCCCGAGAGACCGGACATATCCCAGAAACCGAACGCCGATGATGACCTCATAGTCATCAGCGACGTCTCTAACGGTAAGTACTACTACCTGTCGGTAGTGGACAATTTCCGTATGGACAAGTACGAATATGTGGTTATGTATAACTACGAACCGGATGACGGTAACCACAAGAAGCCTGAACTTGTTATCATGAGGACACAGTTTACGGACAAGGGCGAACAGTTCTTCTATTCCATCAAGGATTCCGCGGAACTCAATGATGCCTTCGATGCGTTCATCAGGAGGTATTTTGAGGCGGGCAATGTCGGGAAGCAGCATACGAAGAATTTCGTGTTGTTCAGTGATCCCGAAGACGTTGAGTATTATTCTGATTTTGATACTCGTAAATAAATTCACGAACAAAGGAGCATGGAATGTCTCAAGGGATATTCGTTAAGGATAATAAAGCAAGCTCGGGAGATGTGATCTTTCCGTGGCTGTTTGGTCTTATCGGAGTATCGATAGCTTTTGCTGCTCAGTTCCTGGCAGTCTTTGTCCTTGTCTTTGCAGGATTGGATTATAACAAGTATGAGGGTCTCTACTACTTGGCATACGGCATCCTTGCATTATTGACGATCCCATGGCTCATAAAGTTTTCGGCGAAGGTCTATTCCGACAAGAAGTCGGGATTGATGATCAAGACTCCCAAGGCCACTGAGGTGATGCTCGTTATAGCATTTGCATTTGGTCTTTTGGGTATCGTAAGCGTTTATATGAATATCGTGACTCTGATGTCAGAGCATATGAATACCGTCAAGGATCAGTTGGATGTTTATTCGGAATCGATCGACAGGTTTAACGAGATCACACCTGAAGAGGTGCCTCTTTTCGATCAGATCCTTGACTATGTCTCAACTGTGATCGTGATCCCTGTATTTGAAGAATTACTGTACAGAGGCGTTATCCTCGGACAGTTCAGGAAAGCATATTCCGGCTGGTTCTCGATCCTGATATCAGCGGTCGTATTCGGACTTATGCACGGTATCTCAGTCCACATCGGATATGCGCTCATCTGCGGTATTTTGCTCGGAATGATTTATTATTTGACTTCCAATCTTTTCCTTACGATCATCGCTCACGTTTTGTTTAATTTCTTTGGCGGCGCATTGCCTGTGATGCTCGATTCGGGTCTTTTCAATATCCCGGAAGAGACGGCAAAACGCATATCCGCTTTTTTTACGGTATTCTCTATCTATATGCTCCCGGCAGTATTCTTCGTTATCGCGATATTCATACTTCGTTATAAGAATGCCGAGAAGAAGAATCGTGAGATAACCGTGGATTCCATAAGTGACGGAACACGTACGGCAAATGTAGGTGACTTTGCAGCAAGCAAAGACAATGATGACAAAGACGGCGAAAACAATTCTATTACATTCGTGATCAAATAGGTTCCATATGAGCGTATTCAGTAGATTAAGACAGCGATATGGCAGATTCAGAAAAAGGGGACTGTTTGTTTCTTTGGCAGTCCTGATCGTCCTGTCTACATTGGCGCTCGGCATACTGGCTGCGGCAGGTATCTTCGGAACGCGTGCAGAGCTTTGCTCGATACGTCTGACCAAAAACGCATCTACGGTCCAGTCGTTCCAGGGCACCGGTATCAATCTTGACTATATCCCGCTCAATAACTTTGTTAGGGACGGCTCGTTCGAGTCTTTCAGCTCGTTCGAATCTTTCCATATCGACAGTGCTGAGGGCAATCTCGTTTATTTTGACGAAGAGGGCTCGGGACTTGACACGACCAATGTCGAAAACAACAAGATCAGGATCTATACTTTTGACGAAGACGGAGCACTGGTCCCGAGCGTTGAAGCTGCGATCGTATCCTATAACGAAGCTGACTTCGGTATTCTCGAAGAACTCAATGACAGAAACATATACTGGACGCACGACAGGCTCAAGAAGACTGCCGTACACGACAATTCACTCGTTTCCATTACAGAAGAAGGTTTCCTGGTAGCTGATATCACATCCGAGGAACTGTCCAAGCGCACACAGATCGAGGGAGATTCTTTTGTCGATCTTTGTTCTTCTGCTGACGGAATCTTCGCACTGACTGCGCAGGGTAAGATCTTGTTCTCAAGTGACGGCAAGAACTTCTCGGTCAAGGATACCGTTCCTTCAAGCTTTTTGGGATCGGGCGTATCTGCCAAGATGATCGCAGCAATAAATAAGAGCGCTTGGGTACTCCTCTCAAACGGTCACGTCATCAACGTGGCAGGTGCTGCCGCAGAAGATCTCGGTAAGTTTAACGGTAATGCCAGATACATAATCAATACGTCAGATCACATCTGTGTCATCACGGATGACGGAGATATCTTCTATTCTTCCAACGGACTTCTCTATCGCGAGTATCCTGATGCAAAGAAGCTTCTTGAAGGTAAGAACGTTCTCGATATCACGACTTCTTCGGATGCGATCGGTATCCTCCTCGAAGGCGGCGAGACGATCATATTGGATCCTGTTGACAGCAGTTCCGTTGTTATCGAGGGAAGAGCCGACACCACGAAGATCTGCGTGGTCAACAAGAACGAGATCTTATTCGTAGCTTCTGACGGCAAGATCAGTTTCTGGGCTGACGGTCAGTTCAGGAATCTCGAGATGTCCAAGAAGGCCGATGCCGTATTTAACGGTGTAAGCGGCAGGCTCTGTCTATATAGCGGCACGTCCTTGAGCCAGACTTCGGTCCTCTCGAGCTTCAGGATCAATTCAACGATCGCTGAAGATCAGGTCTTTAAGGGCGATATCTGCTATATCGAGAGAGATAATACTTCCTGCTCGGCTGCATCATTTAATTCGGGTGATACTGCTGATATTGACGAGTGGGGAATTACGACGCCCGGTTCATCCTGGGATGTTTACGGCGACGGAACGATGCTCTCTGCCATCGATGAAGCTCCTGCAGGCTACGGCAAAAAGTGTGCAAGACTTCTCGGTACCAAAGACGGACTTCACGTAATGTCACAGCAGCTCGGAGAGTCGGGCGACGAAGTCTTCAATGAGAATGACTTCTTAAGTCTCCAGCTCTATCTGGCTGAATATAATACTGAACTTCACAACGCCAAGATCTGGATCTCATCTGAAGGCTGTGCCGATATCGGTTTTGCGGTAGAGGACCTTACCTCCAATTTCCAGGAGTCTTCCTACGTGTTTGTCGCTTCGGATGAGCTCATCAAGAGTAAGAACGCGATCAGGCTCAACATAGCTTTTGAAGGCGCAGGTGAGCTTCGTGTTGACGGTGTATATCTCGGTCTTGAGAAGTTCTCGGGTACACAGGTCCCTGATGATTTCAGATCGGTCATAGTCGATGCCGAGCCTAACTGCATCAGGCTCAATAACTTAAGGATCGGTTCTGAGGGTATCGGATACGATTCTCTCTATTCGCTTCCTGCTAATTCGAATTCTGTAGTCGAGGAAGGCGCAGGCAAGGTCAATAACTGCTCTTCGCTTGAGGAGTCCCTCAAGATCGTCAAAGAGAGTTCGGCTTATCCGTGGTTCGTCATCGGACCTAATGCCAACTACGACGTTATCGACTCGCTCCTTGAGTATCTCTGCGGATCTCTTTCTACCACTTACGGAAAGATCCGTATCGATAACGGTACTGCAGTGCCGTGGAGCAGACAGTTCTCGAAGATCGTCGTTGAGATCAATGATGCAGACGGCGTTTTCGTGAGCGATATGCAAAAATCCGCATATGTTAACTTTATAAGCACGCTCATACGCCAGTCTGAGTACTACACAGAGCTTAAGGATAAGATCACGTTCGCAGACGGTATGTATTATGAGGGCGGCACGATGCTGTCCAATGCTGACTGCCACTGCTCCGGATTTGTTACTGACAACAACCGCGCAGAGGGTGAATCCTATATCCAGCACATCGACGCTTATTTTGTTGAAGCCAACAACGGTACACCGCGTGTCAGTTCCTATGTTGGCGGCACGGGCGAGTTTATCTCCTCTCTGAAGTTCGATTCCGATATGGAGAAGAATCAGTACACGGCAGGTGAGTTCATGTCGGCTATACTGTCCGACGAGTCGCTATTTGCAGGTATGGTCCTCGTCGATATCGATGCATCGAGGACATTTGCCGATTACGACAAGCTCCTTGATTCCAACAATCAGACGTTCCTTCGCTGTCTTAATATCATAAAGCCTCTGGCGTTCTCGAAAAGGCTCTCTGTCGAGATCCAAAAGCCGTTGTCGGATAATTCGCCGTACACTCTCGAAGGCTTTGCTTCCGACTGTAATGTGGCCGTATACCGCTATGAGGATACAAGATTCGTAGTTATCGCAAATGCGACGGATTCACAGCAGCAGTTCCTCATAAACGGCGTCAACATGTCGCTTGACGGTGCTGTCGTAAGCAGATATTCGTCTGAAGGCAAGCTCCTTCAGACGCAGACGGTCTCCGCCAGAAACAGGAATTATACGCTTCAGCCGGGTCAGGTAATGACCATGACGGTAGCCGAGTGATTTTAAAAGGTTGCATTTTTCGAATATTCAGTGTATAACAGAAACAGACTTAAACCGTTGATAAAGGGTAAGTAGATCTTATTGTTTCATATTCAGAGAGTCGCGGATGGTGTGATCGCGATGATGAAGATAAGGTTGAATGGACTTTTGAGGGCGACCGGAAATGTTTTATAAGCAGATTATGGGAGACGTATTGACCGTTCGTTAATGAGGTTTGCATATGATTGTATGCACTAAGAGGAATCGTTCATAAGGTTCGATTCAAGCCGGGTGGCACCGCAGGATACGATAATTAATTCCTGTCCCAGCAGATCAGTTAAATGCAGGGACAGGATTTTTGTTTGTCCCGAAAAAATCGAAAGGAGACATGAAGCAATGTCAAACAACGAAATACCTTACAAGATCTATCTTGATGAGAGTGAGATGCCTAAGGCTTGGTACAACCTCAGAGCAGACATGAAGAATAAGCCGGCTCCTCTCCTTAATCCGGGAACAAAGCAGCCTATGACACTTGAAGAACTCTCCGTAGTATTCTGCGAAGAGCTTGCTAAGCAGGAACTTGATGATACGACTAAGTTTTTCGAGATCCCGCAGGAGATCAGAAACTTCTACAAGATGTATCGTCCGTCCCCTCTCGTAAGAGCATATTGCCTCGAAGAGAAGCTCGGAACACCTGCTCATATCTACTACAAATTCGAAGGTAACAACACGAGCGGAAGCCACAAGCTCAACTCTTCCATCGCTCAGGCTTACTACGCTAAGAAGCAGGGCCTCAAGGGCGTTACGACAGAGACAGGTGCAGGCCAGTGGGGTACAGCTCTTTCAATGGCTTGTTCATACCTCGACCTCGACTGTAAGGTATTCATGGTTAAGTGCTCCTACGAGCAGAAGCCTTTCCGTCGCGAAGTAATGAGAACATACGGCGCATCCGTAACACCTTCTCCTTCTGAGACAACAAACATCGGCCGCAAGATCCTTGCTGAGCACCCGGGTACAACAGGTTCCCTCGGTTGCGCTATCTCCGAGGCTGTTGAAGTAGCAGTCGGTACAGAAGGTTACCGCTACGTTCTCGGAAGCGTTCTTAACCAGGTTCTTCTCCATCAGTCCGTAATCGGTCTTGAGACAAAGGCTGCTCTTGATAAGTACGGCGTTAAGGCTGATATCGTTATCGGTTGTGCAGGCGGCGGATCCAACCTCGGCGGCTTGATCGCTCCGTTCATGGGTGAGAAGCTCAGAGGAGAAGCTGACTACAGGATCATCGCTGTTGAGCCTAAGTCCTGCCCAAGCTTCACGCGCGGAACATACGCTTACGATTTCTGCGATACCGGTATGGTTTGCCCTCTCGCAAAGATGTACACACTCGGCAGCGACTTCATTCCTGCTCCTAATCACGCAGGCGGTCTCCGTTATCACGGAATGAGCTCCACATTGTCACAGCTCTATCATGACGGTCTCATGGAAGCTACGAGCGTTGCTCAGACAGAGGTCTTCAAGGCAGCTGAGTACTTCGCAAGAGTTGAGGGTATCCTTCCTGCTCCTGAGAGCTCACACGCTATCAAGGTTGCTATCGACGAGGCTCTCAAGTGCAAGGAGACTGGCGAAGCAAAGAACATCGTATTCGGTCTTACAGGTACAGGTTACTTCGATATGTACGCATACGAGGCGTTCCACGACGGCAAGATGACTGACTACATCCCTTCTGATGACGAGATCGCAGCAAGCCTTGCTAAGCTCCCTAAGGTTTAATTCGCTATAAGTTTAAGGTTTTAATATTTCAAGGCCGTTCCGCAAAGTGCTGCGGGCGGTCTTTTCTATGTTTGTAACATTGTTAAATTCGGTGTTACAGGTAAATACGCAAATAAAAAGCCGTCTCATTAAGAGACGGCTTCAATGTTGATCTGGTGGGTAGTATTGGGCTCGAACCAACGACCCCTTGCATGTCAAGCAAGTACTCTAACCAGCTGAGCTAACCACCCGTTTGGTCAACAGAGGAAATTATACATTATGAAGCGCGATAAAGCAAGTCGAACTTCAGATTCCGAGCTCGAACTTGAGCTGCGGTTCCTGATATTCATAATCCTTCATCTCAAAATCTTCAACCTGAATGGACTTGAAGTCGCAGCCCGGCTCTTTGTTCAGGATCAGCATCGGAGTCTTGGCATTCGGATCGATCTTTTCTGCGCGGCGGAGAAGCTCGTGAGCATTGTCGATATGTCTGTCATAGATCTGCTCGTTGGCAACGAAATGGGTGAATACACCAGGCTCATATCCCGTTGTGCG
>CADCPU010000367.1 GCA_902803365.1 Oscillospiraceae bacterium | reverse complement strand
GATAGACCAATTGCCTTCCATTATTTCAACTCTTGGTGTGTTGGGTACGTTCCTTGGCATAACGAGAGGTTTGATGTCTTTTGATACGGCAACTTTGGATCAGAGTATCCCTGTTTTATTGGATGGCTTGAAAACGGCCTTCTTTACTTCGTTGCTTGGTATGTCTGGCTCACTAGTGCTCAATAGAATCGTGAGTTCAAAGTTCGATAAGGAGCCAAAGAGCTCTGAAATCGAGAAAGCTGCACGTATGATTATTGATGCAATGAATGCTAATCAACGCGAATTGCCAAAGTTCTTGGAAGAGGCAAACAAGAACTTCGTCACGTTCCTTTCTCAAGATGAGACTGTCAAGATAATCAGGCAAGATGTTGAGCAAATGAAGGATGATATTGAAGAACTGAAAGGAATCAATCAGGAACTAAGGTCCGTGCTGGATAATATTTCTTCATCTAATTCTGCTGTTGCAGAAGAATTGCCAAGGTTAAGAGCTGTTGCAGTAACAGCTACGGCTTCTATATCAGCAATAGATAACAATGTTGAGGATATCAACAAGGCTGTATCATCACTTGATAATAATACCTCCGAATTAAGTGAAAAGGTGGAATCTGATACGGAAGATGTAAAATCGTCCCTTTCTTCTATTTCCGGATTGGCAGAGAATATTCGTGATGTAGTTAATGAAATAAACAACCATATTGCAGACGAGGAGGACTATTGATGGCAAGAAATAATGTTTGGATGTCTGTGTCGGATTTAATGACAGGACTGATGGTTATTTTCCTTTTTGTAGCAATCGCTTATATTAAGCGAGTGCAGGATAACCAGTCTGTCTTGACTCAATATGTGGAAAACAGACAAGACCTGCATGATAAACTCGTTGCCGAATTTAAGGAGGAAGAAGACCATGGAAAGATCTCCATACATGGTGATCTGTCAATGAGATTTGAGAATGCTCAAACTCTGTTTGCCCCGGGGAGCTGGGCTCTGACTCCAGCCTTTGAAAAAGAGTTGGCAAACTATATTCCACGTTATCTGGGAATTCTTCTAAATGCATCAATGAAGGATAAAATACGTGAAATTAGAATAGAGGGACACACGGACAACGTTCCTTATCCTCAGCTTAATCCAGATCCGTATTTTGCAAATCTGATTCTTTCTCAAAGACGTGCGTTGAATGTCATGCAGTTTATTCGGAACTTACCAGAATACCAACAGTATTCGGATGAAGATAAAGAATTACTTGAATATTGGTTTACAGCCAATGGGTTGTCATATGGCAGAGCTCTAGATGATCAGTCAGACTACATACATAAGACAAAAAAAACAATTAATAAAAGTAAGTCCAGGAGAGTCGAGTTTAGGCTTATCACTGCAGGAGAAGAAATGCTTGAAGAGTTCGTAGAAAAAACAAAGTAGAGTATGAATGAATTGTCAACCATAAGTTCACAGATTTCTCATCACGAAGAGTTGTCGAGGTTATTGCCCTTAATCAAAGGCATCACTATCATTGAATATGATGGCGATGATATTTGGGCTAGTACAGGTTTTTATGAGTATTTGTTGAGTAATGGGCTGTCTGTTGACATTGTCAATCGAATAATCCTATGTGGTAGAAAGTCTGAAAAACTGCAAGATAATGTGCAAATGCTTCGTACATTATTCCCATCAGTCGAACCTGAGCCTACATACAAAAAATGGGATGATACTGACTTCAAAAGGCTGAACATCCTCGACGTTCTTGTATTCCATATGGCGACATGTATTCCAGTCGATGAATATGATAACAACCATGGCGCCGGGGTGAAATTAAATGAAATTGTGGATATAACTCGCAATGCGTATTCCGTGTGTTTCTTGTTTAATTATACCTCATATAGTGATAGCCGAAAAACAGGCTATACCCGATTAAGAGCTAAACTTAGGCTCTCAGACTTTTCAACCGAGGAAACAAATGAGGAGATGCAACCTCCCTCTTCTTTCTGTTTAGAGAAACAGGAATATATTAGGACGTGTCAAGAGACACTGATACCGAAGGATTTCTTCTTCCAATGTGTCGATGAAGCAGAACATGGGTGTGAAGATTGCAATCAGTGTGATAGATATGGTAAACGCAAACAGTGTCCATACGCTCAAAGGAAAATTGCTGAATTCTATCGTAAGGGAATGTATGTGCCGAAAGATGAGAAGATAGCTCACCAATGGGAGGCAATGGCCTCTCGCCAGGGTTATAAACCTGCTCAAATTCAAATGGCTGATGATTTATGTGAAGGCATTGGATGTAATCAATCAATCAAAGATGCCCTTGACATATATAAGGAGTATGCACGTAAGAATGATGAATATTGCATTAATCGAATTATCGCACTCGCTGAAGATAATGAGGAGATAGGAAGGATTATAGCAATACCTTATATCGCCCAGTTGGCAAAAAGAGGTGATGAGAACATGATTTTGAAGCTCTCAGATGCATTCCAAAATGGAGATTATGGTCTTCCAAAAGACATCGTCCAGCAAGAAGAATGGATAAGACAGGGGGCAGAGAATGGAAATCCTCGTTTTGTCAAAGCCATGGCTGAAATGTATGAGTCAAACGGAGACTGGTCTGATTCGTATATTTGGTATAAGGAACTTGCCGAAGTGTGTCCTGAAATGGTGGATGAAAACAAAATTGAAGAGATAGAGCTTAAAATGCTTACAAATGGCTCTACTGATGAAGAAATAGCTCAAAAAGGTATGGATTACCTCTATGGCTATCATGGCATTGAAAGAGACACACATCTTGCTTTACGTTGCTTGAATTATGCAAAAGATAAAGAAATACCTCTCGCAATAGGATTATTAGGACAGATGTATTTAAAAGGTATTGAGGTGGAAAAAGATGAATCTACAGGTGCATCGTTAATAGTGGCTGCAGCAAATAAAGGCGATTTGCTGAGCAAAGAATCTATGGTATATGACCTGTATGGCTCTGAACATGTTCATTTCAATTGGGTAATATCTCCTATAGAAGAGACTTCAGAGATGGAGATGTTCCATTATCTTGAGGGTGGTTTTTTTAATGCCATAGATGATGAGCTAAGACAAAACCCAGATAACCCGATTGCTCATTACCTTTTAGGAACATATTCAGAAATAGAAGAAGAGGCTTTTAGCGAAATGATGACAGCTGCCGAGTTGAATTATCCTCCTGCTCAATACTATTTGGCGATGATGTATAAAGATGGGCGTGGTACTAACCCAGACTCCTCGCTTTATCGTGAGTGGGTTGAGAAATCTGCAAATAATGGATATTATGAAGCAGAAGGGACATATGGCGTGATACTTTATAATGGTTGGTTCTCAAAGATTAATGCATTTACATACTTAAAGAAAGCTTACGATCAAGGATATGAAGAGCCAGAGGCCTATTGGTGTCTTGCCCAGTGCTATATGAATGGG
>CADCPU010000366.1 GCA_902803365.1 Oscillospiraceae bacterium | reverse complement strand
ATCGAATACTCGATATCCCCTTCGGGAACCCTCTTGATCAAAGGAACTTCGATCAGTTCCAAGATCATGATCGACGGTGTCGTCCAGGAGAGAGGCGAGTGGTTCGATACGATGGATATGGCCGAGCTTAAGGACGGTTACTGCTTTATCAAGGGCCGTGCCAAGGATACGATAATCGGCGCTGACGGTGAGAACATCAACCCGGATCTTGTCGAACAGATGATCAAGATCGACGGTGTCAATGAATTCTCGTGCTTCGGAGAGAAGGACGACCGCGGCAATGAATCTCTCGCGCTCGTCATCCGCGTAGGAAACGACATGAAGATGTCCGAGACGGACGCGATCTACAGGGAAGTCATGAAGATCAACGAGTCGATTCAGGGCAGCTTCAAGATAAAGAAGTTCTATTTTACTCTCGATCCGCTCATGGCCTCGACCGCGATCAAGGTCAGCAGGCAGTATCTCCTTCGAGGCATCGAAAACGGCGATATCAAGCTCATTCCGATGAAGGACTTCGTTCCGCGCGATAAGGAGACCGTCTCTGTATGTAACGAACAGATCCTGAAGGCCGTAATAAAGATCGTCGCAGACGTTCTCGATATCGAAGAGAGCAAGATAAAGCAGGAATCAAATATCGTTACGGATCTTGGAGCAACGAGCCTTCAGTTCTTCGCGATCATGGCGAAGATATCGGAGGAATTTGCAGTGGAGACCTATTCGTGCAACACGATAGGGGAACTCGGCAAATATATAGAGGAGCAGACAAACTGATGAGAACATACAGGCAGAGTAAATTCATAAGCTACTTCGTCAAGATCACGGGCTTTCCGCCTGCGTGGGCTTTCTTAAAGCCTGCTTTTTACAGGAAGAGCGACAAGTCCAAGAACCTGAAGAAGCCTTTTATCCTGGTCTCTAACCACATTGCGCTCATCGATATGCCGCTTTACTGGATGAAGTTCTTCGGAACGAACATCAGATTCCTTGTTGCTGAGGTAATGTTCAACAAGAATGCCTTCATGAACGCGCTTCTTTACAGGACAGGCTGCATCAGGGTCGACAGGGATGTCTATGATTTCTCGTTCATAGAAGATGCGATCGACTGCCTCGACAGAGGTGAGAGCATAGGAATATTCCCGTCTTCAAGGCTTCCGGTCAACGGCGTTCCGTTCCCGTTCAAGCCGAGCGTAGCGATAATCGCGATGCATTCCGATGCGACGATACTCCCGTGCTATACGGACGGCAATTACGGATTTAAAAAGCGCGCTCATGTCATGATCGGCGATCCAATAAGCGTAAGCGATCTTTACGATCAGGACAAAGAGTTGACGGAGACCGAAAAAATCAGCATAATAACCGAGAATCTTGAGAAACTGGTCTATTCACTGGGTGATGACCTCAAAGATAAACTCGCTAAAAAGGAATAATCGGGATGTTCGGTGACAAGAAATACAGCGTTGCTATGCTCTTTTATGACATATCGCATGCAATAGTCCTCCTCGGAGGCCATTTCCCGCCGCCCAAAAAGTACGATATCCACGGAAAAAAGTTCAAGAATACGATCAAAGACGGCATGATAGTAGTCGGAAACCACGTATCCTTCAAGGATCCGTGGCTCTACGCGAGCGTCTTTTCTAACAGGAGAGCCTTCTTCCTCGCATCCGAACTCGTGCTGCGCAATAAGTGGCGCGAATTCTTATGCACTCACGCAGGCTGCATCAAGATCAACAGGAATACGGCCGATATCGAAGCGATCCGCAAGGCAACTTCGATGCTTAAGCGCGGCAGGATGCTCATAGTATTTCCTGAAGGTACGCTTCATCCGGATGTCGAATCCGACCTTGGCGAGATCAAAGCAGGTGCGATACTCCTTGCGAGCCAGGCGGGAGTTCCGATAATACCGTGTTATTCACTTAAAGGTGCGCATTGGTATAATAGAAGGACAGTCGTTGTAGGCGATCCGTTCAGGATCTCAGACTATACGACCAAAAAGATATTGACCGTAAATGCTATGGATGATCTGGCCAAGAAGCTGTTGGAACAGATCAACGAATGCAGGAAAGTCTACGAAGAGATAACAGGGGGTAAATGACATGGATATATTTGAAGGAATAAAGGAAGCACTGACGGACGCGTTCGGAGATGAGATGGACGTCTCTGAAGTTAAGCCGGAGACAGACCTCCGCGCTGATCTCGGATTCAATTCGATCGGACTTCTGACGATCGCCGTATCTCTTGAAGAAAAGTTCGGTTTTACGTTTACGAATGAAGATTTTGCCAAGATAAATACGGTAGGCGACGTTGTCGAAGTAATCAAAAGTCGTTCCTAATTTGCGGTTTGCACCATAAAAGAAATGTTTTGGTAACCTAAAAAATCGTATACACTCCTCTATCTTTTGCTATAATCGTTTTAGACACGGGAACGTGTACTAATTGAAAAAGAGGGTATATTATTATGGAACAGAACGATACACCACTGTTGGTAAAGGCTATCGTTGGAGCAGTTTTTGCTTTCACACCACTGGCTATCGTAGGCATTATCTTGGGCGCAGTAAACGGCGGATCGATTAAGAAGTATCTCGCAGCAGGCGGCGCACATACAGGCAAGGTTAAGGCTGCTTCTATCGTAAGCAAGGTTGCTTTGATCGCAGGTATCGTAATGGCGATCTTCTGGATCCTCTACTTTGCATTAATCGGAGCTGCGGTAGGCATGGCATCTTTGCAGTAATCAATGCTTATCAAGGCCGTCCGAGTTTGAATGATTCGGGCGGCTTATTTTTTAGGTAAAGGGGGAAAAATACATGGAAAACAATAATTTTAATCCTGAGTACGATCAGAAGTCATCTGAGCTTTTGAAGTATGCGATCATCTCCGCAGCGATCTGTTCTCTTCCTATCGGAAGCATCATCGCGATCGGAATGGCATCGAGAAATCTCACGGCGCTTCATGAGTATCTTGCATCCGGCGGACTTCACACAGGCAAGATCAAGACGAGTTCCGCAGTCAGCAAGGTAGGTAAGTTCGGCGGTATCGGTTTTACGATCTTCTGGGGATTCTACCTGCTCTATATCATTTTTATGATCGTAGCTTTCGGTGCGGCGGCATTCCTGTCAACCAAATAAACAGGATCAAAACAGAAATATACGACGGGTATCGCGAGGTGCCCGTTTTTTATTGCATTCGCATATATAAATCTGAGTGACAGAAGAAGGTTTTTTGTAGTACAATCAGTAAACCGATAAAACTTTGGAGGAATAACATGGACGACGGAATAAAGCAAGTCCTTGCCAAGTACAACGAACTGGCAAAACTCATATTGGATCAGAAACTCGATGAGATGGCAGACAAGATGGAAGATATCCCGAAGGATGCCGATGAGATGACTTACGAACAGTATCTCCAGAATCTCGTTATGGCTGAGACTGACGAGCAGATGGCTCTTATGGAAGATGAGGAAGACGAACTTTTGGACGGAATGTCCATGCGTGAATATTTTGTGGGCCTTACGGTCGAGCAGCTCCTGGAGATCCAGGAATACTGTGCTGTAAATCTCGACGGCAAGCAGCCTAAGTCCCTGACAGAGGCGTTGGTCGACAAAGCCGAGATCAACGATGAGGTCTACGAGCAGCTCAGGAACTATGCGGCTAAGACGATCGGCGAAGCTGCCTGGACTGAAGACGAGCTCAAGGATGAAGACAAGATCTTCGAGATCGAATTTACAAAGGTCAAGGCATGTCTCGAGCTCCTTATCGAGCTTCGCGACGGAAGCATGGTCCCTGCGATCTTTGACAGATTCTTAAGCTATCCGCAGACGAGAGACTTCGTTGCAGACTCCATCGCAGGCTATGTTGAGGCTTTCCCTCACATTTCCGTTCCTTTCATAATCGACAAGCTCGAGTCCAATACCGATACCGGTCTTACGGGTCCTTTTGAAGACCTCGTTATCATCCTTTCAAGGATCGGCAAGGAGAATCCTTCAGAGGATATCTATCTGGCACTCAAGCATGCCTTCAGATATATGCAGAATAAGGTCTATGCCGTTATCTGCCTTGCAGAATACGGTGACGGCCGCGCTATCCCGATGCTCAAGGGTTATGTAAACCGCAACAAGGACACGATCGAGAGAGACCTGTTCTACGAGATCATGTCCGCCGTAAGGAATCTCGGAGGCGATATCTCTGATATCGAAGATCCGTTCGGAGACTTTGACGGCAAGAAAAATGCTCCGGGAGCTGCGGACGCGCATTATCGCAAATAAACGGAGGTGACCAAACGTGAATATAAGCTACAGAGAGCCAAAAGCACTCGAGCTTATCGAGCGTTTAAAGAAGATCTCATTGTCCGGATCGGTCGGATTCGGACATCAAAATGCAGGACATATAGGTGTCAGTATCGCTAAGGCGGACGGAACCGAATCCGATGTCAAGAACATGACGGGTTCGCATCCGCTCGTTGTCGGTATAGACACCTTGTCTTTTTACGGCTACGAGGGCAACTACCACGATCTCGTGAGGATCGTCCAGCAACTCAACAAAGAAGGCGTCATAATAACGCTCTCTTCGCATATGCCGAATTTCTCGCTGGGCGGGGAGGAGTTTTTCGATTACTCTCCTCAGATAACCGACGGCGATGTCGGTCACAGGATAATGCCCGGCGGCGACCTCAATGCCAAATACATCCGATTCTTAAATAAGATCGCTGACTTCGCGGAAGACTGCATCGACGTGGGCGGTGACAGGATCCCCATGATCTTCAGGCCTTTCCACGAGGATAACGGCGACTGGTTCTGGTGGGGCAAGCCTTATCTGTCCGACAAGGATTATGTCGATCTGTTCAGATATACCGTCGATTACTTAAGGGACGAGCGCGGGATCAGGAATTTCCTGTTTTCGTACTCTCCGAACGGCCCCGTTGATTCCGTGATCTCATATATGTCGCGCTATCCGGGCGACGATTACGTAGACGTTATGGGCCTTGATCTCTACGACGACAAGCCGTCAAAGAAGGATCCTTACTATGCAAAGCTCAAGACTTCGATGGAGGTCGTATCTTCGTGCGCCAAAAATCACGGCAAGGTCTATGCCCTCACGGAGACGGGCGTCAGAGTCCTTGATACCGCGCATGACGGCAACTACTACGAGGGCCTCGCGCCTTCAGGCAATCACGACATCAACTGGTATACCGACCTTCTGAAGTTCATTTTCGAAAACGATGCGCTTAAGGGCATGAGCTATCTTCTCGTCTGGGCAAATTTCTCCGAATCCCAGTTCTGGGTCCCTTATGTCAAAGGCAACTTCAAACATGAGATGGCGGACGACTTTATAAAGTTTGCATCAGACGAACGCGTCCTTCTGGCCGGTTCTTAATCTGCGACCTTCAGCTCGAATACGTTCCAGGACATGGGCTTTATGTGGGTCTTGACGATGCCGTCAACGACCTTGGCCTCAGATACCCTCTTGGGCTCGAAAAAGTTATCTTCCTCAGGCACCGTCACCTTGCTTATATCATCGCAGGCGATCTCGCTGTGCGAATCGAGGACGACGTTTCCGAAGCCCTTGAGATCTATGGCGAGAGGGTATCCGTCCTTATCATTCTTGTTTATAACGAAGATGTTTATCTTCTTGTTCTCTTTATCATAAGCACAGGCGCAGTCAACGAAGTTAACACCTTCCTTGCCCGTATATTGTGATGTGTCGTCGACCGCGTAGCCCGGCAGATCGAACGTCTCGGAATCGATGCTGACTCTCATCGACGTGCCGCGCGCGAGGTTTATGAGCTGAGTCATGGCGTAGTGCGAAGCAGTCCTCCAGACCTTATCGTGGTCGGAAGCGCAGAGTGCGTGCAAGCCGCCCGTCATACATCCGATCTTGACCCTGTCTGCGTGCTTCAGGAGCGACAACTGGATCGAGGTCATTCCGAGCATATGTTCCATATCTCCGCCCGGGAATACGAAGTGATCCATCTTATCAGGATCGTGGCGGATGTATTTGCGCTCAGGATTGAACGAGTGGTGGATCCTTGCCATGTTATAGCGACCCCAGCCCGGATTGAGCGGAGCGTTGGGCCTGATCATGGAGCCGTATTCATCAAGCGAGATCATGACCTTCTTTGGCGATCTGTGCTTGGAAGCAACGAGGTCGCACATCGCGATCTCCGTCTCGAGGAAATCGTCGTAGTAAACCGAGCCGCCCAATAGCGCCCTGATATCTCCCGGAGGAGCGCTGTGATAGAAGTGTACCGAGAGGTAGTCAACAACGTCGTAGCACTCGTTGAGAACCGTCTCGTCCCAATCAGGGAAGTGTTCCATGAACGGCGCAGATGAGCCGCAGACTGCCGTCTTGATCGTCGGGTCGATCCACTTGATCGCCTTGCTCGTCTCAAGAGACCTTACGCCGTAGCCTCGCGGATCGCGCTCCCAGGAACCGAGCTGCCAGTGACCGTCCATCTCGTTACCAAGATACCACGTGTCGACCTTGTACGGAGCCTCGTGACCGTTCTTGCGGCGCAGGTCGGACCAGTAGGTGCCGCCCTCGTGATTTGTATATTCGACTATGTCCATCGCGTCCTGCATCGTTCCCGTACCGAGATTGATGGTGTAGAGGGAGGCCGTGTTGATCTTTTCTGCCCACTGCAGATATTCGTCATGTCCGACATCGTTCGTGATGTACTGATACCATGAAGGATCCAGATGTGTTTTTCGCTGATCCTTGGGACCGATGGAATCCTTCCACTGCCAGCAGGATACGTAGTTGCCGCCGGGAAGTCTGATCGCAGGGAGGTCCGCCTTGCGGATCACGTCCATGAAGTCCTTCCTGAAACCCTGCTCGTCCGCAGTCGGATGCTTCGGGTTATACATTGTGCCGTTTACCATCGTACCGATCGGCTCTAAGAATGCGCTGAAAAGTCTTGGTGATATCTCGCCGATCTCGAAAGACGGGTGGATCGTTATCTTTGCTTCTTTGGACATAGGAAACCTCCGTTTATATATCTTCTTGGTTTATTTTCTTATTCATACGCTGCGTCCGCAACCGAGGAACTCTCTTAAAATACGGGACAGACGGCAGTTTGAGGGCGCTCACAATCTCAAGGAAAATATATATTTAAGAAAATCCGGATTATTCCGGAAAAAGTTGTTGACAAAACCTCTCTTCGCCCATATAATACTACTCGTTGACCAAGACATGCGGGATTAACTCAGTGGTAGAGTGTCACCTTGCCAAGGTGAAAGTCGCGAGTTCAAGTCTCGTATCCCGCTCCACCAACCGTCTCAGATGAGGCGGTTTTTTTGTGCTCTGAATTATCCGCCCGTGATATAATGACAGCAGATAAGGAGGATGCGCTTATGAAAAAGTCCAAAGCAGTAGCGGCAACAGCAATGCTCTTTTGCGCGGCAGCCAATCTGACAGCATGTGTCTACGGACCTCCGCAGAATGTCTACGGCCCGCCTCCGGATGTTGATGCCGTGGAGGAGACGGTTGAGGAGACTGTTGAAGAGTCCGACGAAGCGTCTGAGACCTCCGATTCCTCCGATAACGAGGGTTGAGTTCGTTCCTGATCACTTGGATCGAGTCGATTACGGAAACATTCGATAAAAAAACGTTTCGTCCCCGTAATTTTGACCTCCGGAAACGACAAATTACGGAAACATTTAAAGAAAAAACGTTTCGTCCCCGTAATTATCGTGCATTTGAGCCTGTAAGTGGGCTGAAATTACGGAAACATTGCCCAAAAAGTACCAATGTATCCGTAATGCTTTTCGAAAACCATGCAAAGAACGTTTCGCGCAGGCCCCCGTTCGCCGGCACCGTTCAAACATTAAACCAAAAAATAGAGGCCGACGTCGAACTGAAGCCGGTCTCTTTCATATATATCTTACCAAGGGATCACTTGATCTCGGATCCGCCCCACTCAACTACTGTGAAGCCTTCGCGTGCCTGAGTCTCAGGCATTGTGAGCTCGTGGCCTTCAGGGATGGCGATCTCTTCGTCGAGAGCCTTGAAAACCATGAATACGCGGATCTCCGTGTCAGGAGCAGGGGAGACGTTGAGTCTTGCGGACTCGGCGTATTCTTCTGTAGGGAATGAGATGAGGTTATACTCGTTGCACTCCATCTTAGGGAGCCAGAATGAGATAAAGTCGTCGATCTCGCTGTCGTTCAAGCCTGCGGCTGTGAGATAAGCCTCGAGGAATTCAACGGTATCTTCGCCCTTGACGCAGATTGCCTTGTCGAAGTTGCCGAATACCATCTGAGTCTTGCCTTCCCAGAAGAGGTAGTCGTAGTTTCTGCCGTCAGCTGCATTTATGAGGCGGCCGTCAGGGAATGCCGTTACGTTCCAACCGCTGTTGTACTTCGGATATGTTGTAGCGAGGTCGAAATCAAGATCGAGAGTTACGTTGACTTCTGTCTCTTCTTCAGGGTAGAGGTAGATGACAGGCTTATCGACGTAGTGGTTTGACTTGTAATCGTCGCGGACTTCTACTGTTGCTACGAGATCGCAGTCCTTGATGCCTCTGATGTTGTTGTCACCGTCTACGAAGACTATCGTGTAGACACCCGGATCCATGCCCTTTGGGAGCTCGCCGTTAAATACGAATGCTTTCTGTTTTTCGGCTTCGACCATTATGTCGCCGCCCGGCTGATATACGAAGTCGTCTGTGAGCTTGCCGCTGAATGCTGCATAAGCGTCTTCGGTGTTCCACTTGTACTTTTCTGTATAGTCGAAGATATATGCAGTGAGTTCTTCGTTTACGGTCTTGTTGCCGACTGTCGTACAGTAGATCGTGTTCTTGAGGCCGGATACGAGAGGAAGATCCGCGATGGCCGGAAGCGTATCTGTTATGAAACACTTGCTCAGGATATGTTCTCCTTCGCCTTTGGAGTGTGTGAAGAAGTCGTTATCGTCTTCCGTGACCGGGTCGCCGATAAGCTCGATGCTCTCGAGCTTCTCTGAACTGCTGTTATTGTTGTTGGTACGAATCCTTCTCTTTGTCTCTTTGCAGGCTGCCATTGACATTGCCATTACTGCGATAAGTACTCCTGCGATCAATTTGGTTTTCTTCATATGTTGTGTCTCCTTATTCGTATATTCGTTTAGGTCTTACACCCATATAGACGGTGGACATAACATAATGTTACATCAAATCTTAAAATCCGGGATCATCTCGTCGCCGATGCTCGAATCGTCCTGGACAAAGGCGTTTTCCTGGCCCAGGTCACAGAGCAGATCGTTAAGTCTGTCGTAGTGTTCGGGATTAAGTGTCTTAAAAAGATAAGGCGGCACGTTCTTGAGATCCTTAAGATGCGGCATGGGCGTATACTGGCTCATCAGGCTGATGAAGATGTCGTTGCCGTATCTGCCGCAGAGGTATTCGAGGATGTGCTTGCTGTCAAAGAGCTTCGTGGGCATCGCGAGGTGACGGACGATAAGTCCTTTTTTGAGCATGCCGTCTTCTCCGATGACGATCCGGCCGGTCTGGCGGAACATCTCGTCTATCGCAGCTGATGCGACTTCGCGGTAATCGGATACGCCCGTAAGCTCTGCGGATATCTTGTCCGACCAGAACTTAAAGTCAGGCATATAGATGTCGACTAAGCCGTCGAACATCTTGAGCGTCTCGACCGAGTCGTAGCTTCCGGTATTTATCGCGACAGGGAGCTTGAGACCGGCGGCTTTGGCGATCTCCAGGCTTCGAACGACTGAAGGTGCAAAATGCATCGGAGTAACAAGGTTTATATTATGCGCGCCCTTATATTCTAATTCTTTATATATATCAGCGAGCTTCTCGGATGAGATGACCTCGCCTTTGCCCGAAGCGGAGATCGAACGGTTCTGGCAGAAGATGCAGCCTAAGTTACAGCCGCTGAAGAAGACCGTGCCGCTTCCTTTGGTGCCGCTGATGACGGGCTCTTCACCGAAGTGAAGCTTATAAAGGTTCACGACCGCATCGGCCCCGACCTTACAGAATCCGGGCCTTGAAGAGCGGTCCGCGCCGCATTTTCGAGGACATAGAGTACATTTCATATGGAGAGAGTAATATATATGTATCTTCTTTGCAAGGGTTCGAAAATAAACTCCGACATGATAGAATGACATAGGAAAAACGAGAAAAATCGAGGATTTTGCACGATCATTAAAATTTTTCAAAAAACTTCTTGACATTGACATCGGATGCGATTATTATAAACGAGCGTCTGAAAGACAAGATAATTATTTTAAGGAGTTAGTCCAATATGAAGACATATGTTGCTACACCGGCTACAGTTGAGAGAAAATGGCTCGTAATCGACGCTTCTGGAAAGACTCTCGGCCGTCTCGCTACTGAGGTTGCCAAGCTTTTGAGAGGTAAGCACAAGCCTACATATACACCAAACGTAGATACAGGTGATTATGTAATCGTTTTGAATGCATCTGAGATGGTTCTTACAGGTAATAAGCTCGATCAGAAGATGTATCGTTACCACACAGGTTATGCAGGTGGTCTCAAGGAGACAACTTACAGAAACCTCATGGCTAAGAATCCGGAGAAGGCTTTGGAGATTGCCGTAAAGGGTATGCTTCCTAAGAATTCACTCGGCCGTCAGATGTTCAAGAAGCTCAAGGTTTATGCAGGTGCTGAGCATGATCATGCAGCACAGAAGCCTGAGACTTACACATTTGAAGAGTAATTAGGGGAGGTCAAGTAATTTATGGCTAAGAAAGCTGGTAAAGTTTATTTCTACGGTACAGGTCGTCGTAAGAACGCAGTTGCTTGTGTTCGCTTGATCCCTGGTACAGGTAAGATCACAATCAACGATAAGGATATCGATGCTTACTTTGGTCTCGATACTCTCAAGCTCGTTGTTCGTCAGCCTCTCGTTGCTACAAGCACAGAAGGCAAGTTCGATATCATCGCTAAGGCAATCGGCGGCGGTATTTCCGGTCAGGCCGGTGCTATCCGCCACGGTATCGCAAGAGCTCTCGTTCAGGCTGATGAAGAGAACTTCAAGGCTACACTTAAGACAGCAGGCTTCCTCACACGTGATGCACGTATGAAGGAAAGAAAGAAGCCGGGTCTCAAGAAAGCTCGTAAGGCTTCACAGTTCTCAAAGAGATAATCAGATATTATCGCTACTTCAAAGACCTCGCATTATTGCGGGGTCTTTTTAGTGCAAGAAAATTTAACTCCGCAAACACGCTTTATATCTTGTTTCTCTTATATATTTCTTTTCCATAACTTTCCCTCAAAAACCATTTAAGAACAGCAAATAAATTGATATACTTAGTTAAACTCAAACACAAAGGCAGAGGCATGACAAAGAAGATCTACGTCGTTCTATCACAGACAACAACCAAAGTTGCAAGATGCATCCGTAAGATCACGGGATGTAAGTATAATCATGCAGCTATCTGCTTTGATACCGAATTTAAGGAGCTTTACGCATACGCCAGAAAACAGCAAAATGCTTTCTTCTCCGCCGGTCTCGTTCACGAGTCCAGGATCAGATATCTTGAGAAGAATACCGAGCTCCCGGTATGTGTTTATGAGATCCCTGTAAGCGACGAGCAGTATCAGTGGGTCAGAAACGTAATCGAGTACATGATGAATAATCATGAATACAAATATAATCTCTTTTCGATGCTCTCATATCCTGTAACGAAGGGTGTCAAGACCTATAAGGCTTTCACGTGCAGCGAGTTCGTTGCTTTTATCCTGAAGAGGCTTGGCTATCTGAGAGTTAAGGAGAGCTACCGCTACGCACCTGAGGATATCGGCAAGGAACTCGGGGACTATCTTATCTATGAGGGAGATATGCGCGAGCTCGTGACGGAGATCGATACCGATGAGACATATTACGGTCACTATTCCAGAGAATGGTTCGTTAATGATGTGACAAGTCTTGCGGTACTTCTCAGGAGAGCATTCATGAGTATCAGGTTGAGCTGATGGAACTTCATATCAAAGAAACAAAGAATTGCTGGGATTTCCTCCGCGAGACGGAACTCCCTGTCTTTATGTACGGCATGGGCCTCGGAGCCGAGAAGATACTTGGTGTCTTTGAGGAGAAGGGTATCGTTTGTGCAGGCTTTTTCGCGAGCGAGGGATTCGTTCGCGGCCACTACTTTAAGGATCACTTGGTCCATACTCTCAAAGAGATAGAAGAAAAGATCGACGAATTTGTCGTGGTGCTCGCGTTTGCGGCAGGCTACGAGAGTCTTTACTCGACCATAATGGACATTGCTTCGAGGCATATCCTGATCGCTCCCGATGTTCCTGTCGCGGGCGAAGGTCTTTTTACCTACGAGTACTATCTGGAGAACAAAGAAAAGTTTGAGCGCGTATATAACAGGCTCGCGGACGACAAGTCCAGGCACTGCTATGAGAATATGATCAACTTCAAGATAAGCGGCAAGCCCGAGTATCTTGATATCTGTACTTCTCCCCGCGAAGAGGTCTACTCGGAGATCGTGAAGCTTAAGGAAGGCGAAGTGTTCGTCGATCTGGGCGCATATAAGGGCGATACGGTCGCCGAGTTCGTTGAGGCGTGCTCCAAAGCGGGCGTGTCCTACAGATCGATCTACGCGTTCGAACCTAACGTAAAGAACTATAACAAACTCCTCAAGAATACGGAGGCGCTCGAAAACATAAAGTGCTTCAATGGCGGCGCCTGGGATGCAACCGGAAAGATCTCTTTTACGTCTAATGAAGGTAGGATGGCAAGAGCGTCCGACAAGGGAGACCTTGAAGTCGCTTCTTATGCTGTCGACGATGTCGTAGAAGAACAGGCGACGATCATAAAACTCGATGTCGAGGGTGCGGAATCACGTGCGATCGAGGGCGCCAAAAGACAGATAGCGGGCGGTGCATCGGTAATGTGCGCTCTCTATCACAGGAATGAGGATATGTTCGATCTGCCCCTTAAGCTTCTGGAACTTGATCCGGAGCTTGAACTCTATGTACGACATGAACTTTATATCCCGGCTTGGGAGACTAATCTTTATGCGGTAAAGGGGAGATAACATGAAGGAAAGAAAGTTTAGCAGCAACTTCGGCAAAGCGGTCTTCCTGGGATGGCTCAGGAGCATACTGTTTTGCCTTTTTGCGGCTGTCGTATGCATCATGATCGCGATCATCCAGCGCGGCATCCGGAGTGCCGGTCCGCTCTTTCTGGTCATTATGTTCGTATCGTGGCCGCTCGATATCTTTTGGCGATGGAAGAGCTTTGTCCTCTGCGGCAATGAGCTCACCGTCAAAAGACCGCTTCGTCCGACCATCACGATAGACATCAGCGAGAACCTCATGAGCACTCGTTATGTCGAGCACTGCGTATACGGTCCTGCATTGTATGTTGTAGGCAAGATCCGTATGGTGGACAGTCAGGGTGAGATCACGGATATCCTCTGTCCGTTCATGACTCAGGGCACGCTCGATGAGATGATGTACAGGATAAACGAGAATCGTATCTCTCACGAAGGAGGTGCGATCGGATGTTTATAATCGTCGGAAATACTCATTTTACACATAACAGGAAGAGGACGCGCGAGGTCATCAACTGTCCGAACTGCGCGCATCAGTTTAACTTCCTCTTAAGTACGACATCGTCGTGGTTTACCGTGCTGTTCGTGCCGGTATTCCCGTACAGGTTCAAGAGAAATCTCGAGTGTCCTCACTGCGGATGTCACCTTAAAGTCTCGGGACCTGATTACGACATGCTCCTTAAGAACGGTTACAAGGACAGGATAAGAAGGATATGAAGATGGTCATAAGAGGCTTGCTGATCGTTGTTGCGCTTATGTTGTTCGTACTGTTTTCGATCCCTTTGGTGAAGGGGATAGTCAATATCGGAAACATTACGGGTCTTACCGTAGGCGTCATCTGCATTGCCGTCGCGATCTTTCTTGATCCGATGATAAGGCTGTCAGATCAGAAGGTCTTTAAGATCGTCTATGCGGTCGTTTCAGTCTTGATACTTGCCATAGCAGCACTCGGTATCATAACGGGTATCTGTATCAGCAGAGGTTCTCAAAGCGAGCCTCCTGAAGGAGCCGTGCTCGTCGTATTGGGATGCCAGGTCAAGGGCGATAAGCCGAGCCTTATGCTCGCCAAAAGGATCGACCGTGCGGAAGTATATCTTCGCGAGCACCCGGATGCAGTCGCGATCTTATCGGGCGGTAAGGGTAACGGCGAGGACATGTCAGAAGCTGAATGCATGTACAGGACTCTTATGTCAAAAGGCATAGCTGAAGAGCGTCTGATTAAGGAAGACCGCTCGACGAGCACCGTTGAAAATCTTGAATATACAACGAAGATACTCGAAGAGAAAGGTCTCGGTAGAGATATCGCGATCGTTACCAATGAATTCCATCAGTACAGAGCAGGAGAGATCGCAAAGTCGCTGGATCTTAATTCCGGCGCCGTTCCTTCTGAGACTGCATGGTGGCTCTGGCCGACCTTCGAAGTCCGCGAGATGTATGCCGTCCTCGCTCAGTGGATCAAGTGATCCCCAAACTCCTCGTTTAACTGTATTGACACGGTGATTCTATGAATGTAGAATTAGTGCAGAAATGATGTTAATATTGGAGGAAACAGATATGAATGAGGGCAGGTTTAAAGCCTTAAATAAGAAGGTCCCCGCGTTGTTGTTGACAGCAGGGATGCTGTTTTCGACAGCTTGTTCCGATAAGGGAGAGTCTGTATCCGAGACGCAGGCTGCTGATCCGGCAACGTCTGAAAGCGTGGCAGAGACTGAACCTGTATACGAAAAGCCTTCATATGATCCGGTCACTGTTGATTATTTTACATCTGAATATCTTGATATGGTGGAGACCGGTGCGGCAACCTCGGTTTTGGAGACTTCAGTTAAGAATATAGACCTGTTCAAGGATCAGGAAATAACTCCTACATACTATTGGAAGTATTATAAGGGTCATATCTTCATATATGCCGAGACACTCTGTAATGTCGACTCTTATTGTTCTATCTATCCCAATATTGATCCTAACCCGACGATATATGAATACGATCTGGACGGCAATCTCATCTCATCACTCAGGCTGATAGATTTTTGGGCTCAAAATTTCCCGAATTCCAATATGTATAACAGAAGTTCTTTTATTCAAGAAAAGAACCTCTTTGTCAATGTCCAGGATGGCGGATTTATCGTAGGTTGCGATAAGGAATACTGTATGTACAGCTTCAAGGATGCCAAGGCAAGAAAGATCGTTATGGATCACGGTATGAATCCCGGTTCATATAATTGCGGATATAGTGACGGATACTTTGACGGAGAACTCTTTGTTACACTTACCATTGATGATCAGGATTGGTATCTTGAGTCTTTTAACATAAACGGCGATCATGATTCCGTTCTTGTCAACAGCAAAGGACTTGATATTAGTTTTGGGCCTTTGTGGTCAAGGGTAAATGAGAATATTGTAGCGGTAAACTGTCAGGAGCATTATGAACAACAATGTATGACAGTGTATCTTGATGACTTAACATGGACAATGAAAGATGGAGTTATCCTTAGTGATGAATATTTCGAGCCGATCGACGGCTATTATCAGAATTTAAATATATACACTGAAGATGGCAAAAAGATCATTGATATAGATGATGTCAGGTATTCGGTCAAAGGAAAAGATCTTGAATACTCATATTATCCGGATTATACAGGGTGCGATGACGAAGGGTGGCATTTTATCGCCTGTAATGACAGGACTGCCGAATACATTACACTCTATGAGTCTGACAAACCTGAAGACAAGGAGATCATAACACTGGTCGTTCCGAACGGTACGGATCTTTACCTGCTGAATACATGCTTTATTGAGGATGCTGTGCGTGCCTTTAATCAAACATCCGACAAGTATTATTGTAAAGTCGTCGAGTTGAATAACGTCAATAAGGATACTCTTGCTTTGGAATATGAGACGGCTCTCTCTTCAGATTGTCCGCCTGACATCGTTGTGAGTCCGACTCATTATCTGCTGCTCGATAATTCCGAACTGTGCGCCGATATGAGTAAGTATGTTGAGCAGAATATCGGAGAGAGCGCCATGATGAGCGTATTTGACGGTTGTCGTGATACAAAGACGGATGCACTTTATTGTCTTCCTTTTACGTACTACATCGAGGCTTTGTATGGTGCGCCTGATTACTGTGATGATTCATATGAGAACTATCTTGCCATGCTTAAGGATACTTCGTACGATCCGCTTTGGGGTTCCTTTGAATTAAGATACAGTCAGCAGGAATCCGGTACTGAAGCCTATATGAGGTTGTTGTTGGAGGATCAGTTGGATCTTTATTTCGAAAAGGGATATTTTGATGCTGATGCTGATGTCTTCTATGATATGGCAGATTTTATGTTGCTGAACAATTATCAAATGATAACAGCTACCGAGTATGATCAGGGTACCCATAGAGAAAAACTGGCTAATTATACTATTACAGATCCGAATAACCCTTGGATGATCCATGCGCAGACGGGTGATATCGATATGCGTAGGGAGGATTTTGTCGGTCTGCCTTCCACGGACGGAAGAGGAGCGGTCGTTAAACTTGATTGTTGCCTTAATGTGAAGGCAGGTTCAGAAGAAAAGGAAGGCGTAAATGAATTCCTCAGATTTCTGTATGCCGGCGAAGAATATGATTCTGAATTTCTGTCGTTTCCCGTATGTCCTACATGGGGGGATCCTGATGATGTGGTGGATAAGAGTCTCGGAAAACTTACCGTACAGCCTGCAACAGACAGGATCATCATCGATATCATCATAGAAGAGACGATGAAATATCTTGATGACGTCGACGGAACGGTCAAATTGGAAGACGTCGCAAAACGCATCAACGAAAGGGTTGGAGGATATCTTGCAGCATATGAGAAGCAGGAGTAATAACTTGTTGACATTTGTATTTTACGCAGGTAGAATAAACCTAAGGCAAATCATTTCTTTGTGAGGAAAACAGTATGAAAGAATATTCAATCGGAGACAGTGAGTTCAGAGTAATGGAAGTTATCTGGGACAATGCGCCTGTAGCTTCCGGTACAGTATCAGCCATTTGTGAAGAGCAGTACGGATGGAAGAAGACTACCATCTATACTATGCTCAAGCGATTGGAAGATAAGGGATTCATCAAGAATGAGAAGACTATCGTATCTTATCTTGTTGATCGTGAGGAAGTTGAAAGACAGCAGAGTGAAGATCTCGTCAAGAAGACATTCAAGGGTTCTCTCCCGATGTTCGTCAATGCATTCCTCGGTGATCGCAGCCTCAGTAAGGAAGATGCTGCTAAGCTTATCGATATGATCGAGAAGCACACTGATAAGTAATCTATTTATTTTGGGGAAAAGGGTAAACGGTTATGGGTGAAATACTATTAAAGATCCTGGAGATGAATCTCTACGGCAGCATAGCGATACTTGTCGTGCTGCTCTTCAGATTCCTGTGCAGGAGACTTCCCAAAAGAATAACCATTGTCTTTTGGCTTGCTGTAGCCGT
>CADCPU010000365.1 GCA_902803365.1 Oscillospiraceae bacterium | reverse complement strand
ATATTTCTCATTGGGACGATGTGCGTATCCTACGGCGGCGATCTGATTGTTGGTTATTCCTCCGAGGATATCATTGATTATGGATGTTTCCAAAGATCGGTCGCAGATTTTTCCATCGATTTGTTTGGAAGTATATGAGAATGCACCTTTACTCTGATATGTATATTCGTAGTAGCCATAGTGATCCCTGACCGCTTTGAAGGCGTCCTTCATCTCAGGACTCCAATCTTTCGGAAGTAAAGTGGTGTAATAATCGCTGTTGCTGTCGGTTGCCACGTTAACATTTTCCGGGCTTATGATGAAATTGATCAGCTCGGTTTCCATATCCTCGTATCCAAGATCCTTAATGGTCTGCTGGAGACTGCCTATTGCGTCACCTATCAGAGTGTCATAGTAGCTGTCGGAAAGATGATCGATCTTTCTGTCACCAAGTTCGAAATCTTCCTGAGCGATGTTATCCATGGCGTGTCCGAATTCATGGAAGAACGCTGCGCATCTGTCATTGGAATTCAGTGGGCTTTCTTCGAGATGCAGATATAGAGTGTTGCCGCCGCAGCATGCTATCTTGTTGAGAGGCTGATTCTTGAGTGTCATATTTGGCAAACATGTTAAGATAAGATCTCTTAATCTCGGGTCAGCCGTATAGAGATCGTGTTTGATGAGCATGGCGTTATGGATTGCATTCTCAGCGTTTTTATTTGTTATTTCATAGCAAGGCTGCAGGAAATTGTCAGTGATCAATTTAGCTTTTGGATTGATCGTCTCGTAGATATCGGCAACTACTTCAAGTGTCTCTGCCGGAAGATCGTGCGTATTTCCTGTTGTGCCGAGACGATGATCCTTGTAGTATTTGAACAGATCGCTCAGCAATCGCGTATCCTTTACTCTGTCAGCGATATTATTACATTTAAGAGACTTCAAAAACTGTGCGCTCATGGCATCCATAAAGTCTGCGTCGTCATTGGATAGTTCCTTGCCGTTATTGTATTCGCCGATCACTCGTTCGACAAAATTGCGGGCTATGGTATCGTGGATACATTTATAGCTTTTTTCGGTGACAAGGATCTTCTTCCAGGTATCTTTTTTCAGTGTGTCGCACTTAGCCTTATCGATCCCTGCGGACTGCAGGTTTTCCTGTGAGAGAGCTTCGCCCTGATACTGTCCGACACCTTTTAATGCGTCGTTGATCCTGATCAGTGAAGCGTTTGCTTCCGTAATTATCTCATTGATCCTTTTAGCCGAGCTGCTTACTGAAGACGATACGGAACTCGCATCGTTATAAAAATTGTCGAGCATGCTGCTCAAAACATCGAACTTTGTTTTAACGATGGACATTTGTGTTTGAGCGTATTCTGCAGCACTTCTGCATTGCAATTTGCAATTGCTTTGGTTATGGGTGAATGCCTGTACGCACTCGATGTTTTGTTTATATCCGTGGCTTTCGACTGAATCAGAAACGTCCTTTACGCTCTTTTTCAGCCAACGTCTGTATTCTGATGAATAGTATCTCATGTTTACTCATTCCTGTCATATATCTTAATTTATGGTGCAATCCGAGTCGAATTGATTGAGATTGCCGATGACTGTGTCCAGATAAACTGCCGTTGATCTGTAGACCTCATTAAGGTTTTGGCAGTACTCGTTAAAAGAATCCAAACACATATTGATCCTGTTGATCGCTTCTCCTGCTGAAGAAGAAAGGTGTTCAGCTTTTTGGGTGATCTGGTTTGCAGCACATTCCTGCTTAAAAGCAGACAGATCAATGTTATACAGATCACGGTACAGATCGGTGATGTCGCTCATATCTTTAGTCCTCCGCTATCGTTTGTGCCAGACTGTCTTCTTTATCAAGCATCGCCGTCTGCATGATGTGGATAAGGTTGTCGAGCATAAAGTCGACATCGCTCATGACATCGCCGATCGCTCTCATTTGTTTATTCAGTTCGGATATGGTTTTCTTGGCCGCACTATTATCATTGACTCCGAAATCATTACAGTGGAATGATACCAAGCGGCTGTCATAGGCCCTCATGGCTTCCTTTGCTTTGCCGCCCATACCGTCTGCGGAGCTCAGCATCTTAAAATTTCTGATCTCGTTTTCTTCTAATCGTTCTATTGGTTCCATGTTCTTCCCCCTTGTCAGCCCTTTAATATGCTTTGTGTTGCATTAATTGCATCATTAAACTGTCCGTCGCTTTTGTCGACGGCAAAAAATCTGCGTATGTTCTCTTTGAAATTAGCAGTTATAGGGGAATGATCGTCAATGAATCCCAATCCACGCAAATATGTGGATACATCATTATCATACAGCTCTTTAGCCTCTCTTGTCGTGGTTAAGAGACGCTCTTTAACTTCGCGTTCCAATTCGAGCTCGGTTGAAACGCCGTTCTCATTTTCTTCCATTTTATAAATCTTCCTTAATAATTGCACCGAAGTGCGTTTTCCCGAGGAAGATTATATCAGAATAGGATCGTTATGGACAACAAAATGATTGTGGTATTGTTTAGGCAGTTTCAAATCCAGAACGATTCTTAGTCATTTATGCTCATTTCACGAAATCTTCCGTTCGTCTTTGTTAACCCTGATATACGACATAATGTTAAAATATTCAGGTAAGAAGTTTTAGGAGGAAACAATATGAGTAAGATCAATGATTTTTTGAATGAGGCAGGAGTATTCTTCCTTGCTACTGTTGACGGAGATCAGCCGAAGGTAAGGCCTTTGGGACTTCACATGGAAGTTGACGGCAAGATCCTTTTCGGTGTAGGCGATTTTAAGGAAGTCTATAAGCAGATGGTCAAGAACCCTAAGGTTGAGATCGTTGCTTCAAAGCAGGACGGACACTGGCTCCGTTATACCGGCAAGGCTGTTTTCGAGACAGATGAGAAGTATGCCAATGCCGCTTTGGAAGCTGCTCCGCACCTTAAGGCTATCTATAACGAGCAGACAGGCAACAAGATGATGATGTTCCACATCGAGGATGCTGTTGCAAGAGATATTCAGGTAATGGGTGAAGGAGAATATATCCTCTGATGTCACAATGTGATTCATGTGCATTTTACGATTATGATGAGTACGCGGGAGAGTATTTCTGCGAAGCGAACATAGATGAGGACGATATGGAACGTATGATGTTTAAGAAGTACGCCAATTGCCCTTACTATCGCGACGGAGACGAATATAAGACCGTTCGTCATCAGATGTGATCAGTGCGCCCTAAAAGAATTAACCGTGATTAAGTGACGAAACGTTACGCTTCGAAAAAACCATAAATCACCCACTTTTTTCTAGAATTTGTCCGTATCTTTATGACACAAAAAGATGTCTTATATAATTGTTGGTTTCACCTTTGAAAGGTGACAAATATAACTTTAACGGAGGGAACTATGAAAAAGAATTGGCGAAGTGTCGCGAGCGCTGTCGTCGCTGTTGTTATGGTCACAGCAGCGGTAGCAGGATGCTCCAAAGACACAAAATCGACTGATGCTTCCGAGGAAACCACGACAACGGTATCCGAGGAGACCGAGGCTACGACCACGGAAGAAGAATGGTCTTTACCACCGCCGCCGGTTGAAGTCATCAGCGACGAATTCAATGTCATTGAGAACCCGAACTTCGAGGAAGACGATGTCAGCATGTGGAGTGGCGACGTCGGAAGTTCCAAGATCGTTATCGGCAATGACGCAAACGAAGCTTTGACCAATTACACGAACTATGCGTTGGTCGACAGAGACCCTGCTACGGCATCCCCTTACGACTGTCTTGCACAGGACGTAACGGATGACCTCATCAACGGTATTACATATACCTATGATTTCTGGGTAAAGCTCTCTTCTGACTACGAAGGTGCTCCTGCCGATCAGCGTACGGTAAACTTCGCACCTTATATGACGGTTAACGGCGAGACGACATATCTCGGTTCTTATTCAGCTGAGATCGACGGTCTCTGCGATCAGGTTCTCGAGCCGGGTGTATGGACGAGATTCTGCGGTACATTCACGCCGAAGTGGAGCGGCTCTCTCGATAAGGCCGTTGTACGTGTTATCGAGCAGGGTACTGACTACGGTAACGGTGACTGTGTTAAGGGTAAGTATTATGTAGCAGCATTTAAGCTCATCCCTGATGCAGATCCTGAAGCTCTCGCAGCTGCAAGTCAGCCTAAGGAGATCCAGCAGGATATTACTGCTCTTCGCGATGTAGTCGCAAGTGCTGACGGACTTGGCGAAGGTGCTTTCATCGGTACATCCGTAACAGGTTCCGAGGTTGCTGACGAAGTTCTTTTCGAGCTCGTTGAGAAGCACTTCAATGCTGTTACACTCGGTAACGAACTCAAGCCTGACTGTATGTTCGGTTATAACAACGCAGCATACGCTGAGGGCAGCCTCCATGAAGAAGAACTGAACGGCGAGACGATCACTGTTCCTACTCTCGATCACTCTAGAGCAGACAAGCTCCTCGATAAGTTCCTTGAATGGAATGAGGCAAATCCTGACAAGCAGATCAAGGTAAGAGGCCACGTTCTCGTATGGCACTCACAGACACCTGAGTGGTTCTTCCACGAAGATTACGACGCATCTAAGGATTATGTATCCAAGGACGAGATGAACAAGCGTCTCGAGTGGTACATCAAGTCCATGCTCGAGTACTACACGGGCGAAGACAGCAAGTACAAGGATCTCTTCTACGGATGGGACGTTGTAAACGAAGCTATCAGTGATGCAACAAATACATACAGAACACACGAAGAAGCAGGTTCCGACCAGCTTACAGATTCCACACACGGCAGCAAGTCTTCCTGGTGGAAGGTATATGAGAGCAACGAGTTCATCATCAATGCTTTCAAGTTCGCCAACAAGTATGCACCTGCTTCGCTCGAGCTCTACTACAACGACTACAACGAGTGCAATGCAAACAAGTGCAAGGGCATCTGCGAACTCATCGAGGCTGTTAAGGCTGCTGAAGGCACACGTATCGACGGCTTCGGTATGCAGGGTCACTACACTGTAAATGCTCCTTCGATCTCACAGATCGAGGCTTGCGCAAGAGAGTATGCGAAGGTCGTAGACAAGATCATGCTCACAGAGCTCGACGTTAAGAACAGCGCACTTTACGACGGTTCCGATGAGGCTCTCGCAGACGAGTACAACAGACAGGCCGTTTACTACAATCAGATCTACGAGTTGATGAAGACTCTCAATGCTGAGGACGGCATCAACGTATCCGGTATCACTGTCTGGGGTGTTATCGATACTAACTCCTGGCTCCAGACACAGAGCAATGTAGGCGGCGGTGCTAATGGCGCAGCTACACAGTATCCGCTCCTCTTCGACGGCAACTATCAGGCAAAGCCTTCTTACTGGGCTTTCGTTGATCCTTCAGATCTCGACTTCGATACAAAGATCGAGCGTCCTGAGATGGAAGTCAAGAAGGGCACGATCACTGTTGACGGTGAAGTTGACGATGCATGGGCAGACGCAGAAGACGTTAAGCTCGACATCAAGCTCGGTGCTGAGTGCACATCCACAGCCAAGATCCTCTGGGATGAAGACAACCTCTATGTCCTCTTCACAGTTAAGGACGGCGTTTTGAACAACGATAACGAGAATGCTTGGGAGCAGGATTCCATCGAGGTATTCATCGATGAGAACTGCAGCAAGGCAGGCGCATATGAGCCTGACGACAAGCAGTATCGTATCAGCTACGAGAACTTCTTGAGCTTCAACGGCGAGAAGTGCCTCGAAGAGAATATGAAGTCTGCAGCTGTTAAGACAGATGACGGCTACATTGTAGAAGCATCTTTCAAGTGGACAGACATCAAGCCTGCAGCAGGCGAGACATCCATCGGACTTGAATTACAGGTAAACGATGCAAATGCCGATGGCGCACGTTCAGGCACGATCAGCTGGGCTGACAATACAGGTTCAGGTTACATGAACCCTGAGGTATTCGGTACAGCCAAGCTCGTAGAATGAAGATAAGGCTTTGGTAAGGCCCCTTATCAGGAAACAGATATACAATAACGGAAATGCCCTCTTCAGGATCGACTCCCGAAGGGGGCGTTTCAATTGGTAACGGTTCTGATCCTTGTCTTCGACCTGACAACCACACATACTTTTACAGTAAATAATGTGTGGTTGTCATAAAAGATAGACGCGGAATAAGGTTAAGAGATCAATGAGAGTGCTTTACAATATGTGATATATAGCATATAATGTCGGTGTAAGTCTTTGAATGTATTATGTTTTCGTGCAGAGGAGGCATAATGCAACATAATTTTGAGATTATATTTTATGAAACTACATCCGGTGATAAACCGGTTGAGGATTTTTTGGATTCTCTTAATGTTAAGATGAGAGCCAAAATGTTGTTATCTATCAGAATGGTGAAAGAATTCGGGCATATGACTCGAATGCCATATTCTGAAGAGTTAGAGGATGGAATATTTGAGTTGCGTGCAAAGCTAGGTTCAGATATTACCCGAATTTTATATTTTTTTGTCGTAGATAAGAGAATAGTACTTACTAATGGGTTTGTTAAGAAAACTCCAAAGACTCCAAGAAAAGAGATTGAAAGAGCAAAACGATATAGAGCGGATTATCTTAGCAGAGAGGGGATATAAAATATGAAAGACGATTTTGAGAGATACTTAGACAAGCAGCTTCGAGATGCAGATTTCCGTAAGGAATATGATGCACTTGAACCTGAATATGCGATCATGAAGGCCTTGATCAAAGCGCGTAATTCAGAAGGATTGACTCAGCAGGATCTTTCTGCACGCTCCGGTATATCACAGGCAGATATCAGCAGGCTTGAGAACGGAAATGCTAATCCTTCGATCAGAACTCTTAATAGACTTGCTCAAGCAATGGGTAAGCACCTGTATATTGATTTCATTGATGATGAGATAGCAGCACAATAAAGCATACCCTCTGTTTGTCTATACTCTATGCTTATTGTAGAATCAATAAAAAACGGAGGACTGAATATGGAACGCCGCAGGATACTTTGCTTTGGAGATTCTCTTACGTGGGGATTT
>CADCPU010000364.1 GCA_902803365.1 Oscillospiraceae bacterium | reverse complement strand
GTTATCGCTCCTACTGAGCTCACATACGGTTTCGTTGAGCGTATGTACACAACGGCAATGAACAGAACTTACGATGAGGAAGGCCGTCAGTACTGGGCATCCGAACTTGCTAACTTCAATATCACGGGTGAGCAGGTAGGTGCATTGTTCTTCCTCAGTGACGAGATGGTTTCTTATAACCTCAGTGATGATGATTATGTAGAGCGTCTCTACAAGACATTCATGGATCGTGATTCCGAAGCAGAAGGTAAGGCTTACTGGATCGGCTTCCTTAAGGAAGGTCACACCAGAGAAGAAGTTGTCTACGGATTTACGAGAAGCCCTGAGTTCACGGCAAAATGCGTAGAGGCAAGGATACTTCCTTTCCTTTGATCAGGGAACAGACGAACAATCTGAAAGATTATTTGGCGGGGTCTGAGTTTTCAGGCCCCGTTTCGTCTTTGGGGGGCTCTGTGAAATTTAACTTCCTGTATTCGCGAGGTGAACATCCGATGATCTCACGGAAGACCTTGTTAAATGCAGTGATGGATTGGAAACCCGAATGGAAAGCGCACTCCGTGATGGAGAGCTCCGTGTCGGTAAGAAGTCTCATTGCATTGCGGACGCGAAGTTCGGCAAGGTAGATAGGCATGCTCTTCTGCATGTGCTTCTTGAACATCCTGGAGAAATAGTAAGGGCTGAGGCCGATATATTCGGCTACGTCAGTCTGTGAAATATCGTCAGAGAAGTGCTCGTCGATATAAGCGAGCGCCATCTGTATATGCTTTCTCGCGGAATCTGAGTAGATGTTGGCGACAAGGTGGTCGTTTCTCTGGCTTAAGGCGAACTCGCCGAGCATCAGAAGGATCTCCATTACCTTGATCTTGCATCTGGATTCGCTGAAATATGATCTGTGCTCGTATAATTCGCAGATCTCGAAGAGCTTCTCACCGATGGCGGATGCAAGCTCCGGATACTGCTTGGCATCGATCTTATGGTATTCGCAAAGGAAAGGGGACGCCGTTGTGAGGTCCAAGTTGTTTTCGATAAGACCCGGGACAAAATGCACGAGGAGCGAAGATTCGCGCGGAATGCTGATCGTCTCGTGTACCTGACGCGGCCAGACAAGGAGGATATCGCCCTTATTAAGGATAATATCTTCATCACATACCCTGTATCGGCCGTCATCTTTGAGCGCAACGGTAAATTCCGCCGCACTGTGCCAGTGTGGCGGGTAGGACGCAGCTACCCAATGTCTGTTGACGGATATGCCGCGAATGGTCCTGAATTTAATAAAATCTTTCTTTGCATTGCTCATATCTGCATAATAGCAAAAATCGGGCAAAAAATGAACCTATTTGACTAAAAATTGGTATTTTTAAACTTGCCGTCATAATAGAATTACATCGTAAGCATGGCTTTACAAAAGGAAGATAAAACACAATTCTCAAACCGACCTGTATGTCCTTCGGATGTGCGGGTCTTCCTATTTTCAGGGGTTTTCGGGTTTTTGCCCTTGGCGTTCTTTCTTGCATTTTTTCCCTTTTTTTATAATTTGTTTTCTGTATAATGTACGAAGTTTGATCAAAAAGAGGTTAACAATTTTTTGCACTATTTAATTGCACTTTTAGTAATGATATCGGTATGTATCCTTATCTGTCTTGGCACTTTTAAGGATCATAAGAGGATAGCGGTCACCATCTGTGTCATCCTGACTTTGTTCAGTATGGCGACGGCTCTCTATAATTTTTACATACCTTTTATGATACTTTTGGTGCTTTGGGGATTTTATGTCATCTTTGAGATCATCCTGAGGCTGACGCATAAGATCGACAGGCTCAGATTTTTGCCATTTATTCTCGCAGTCCTTCTGACGGCAGGTTATTTTGCCTATTGTTACCATGTCGGAAAGGACGTTAAAGTTACCCGATATGATGTGGATCTCGGAGCGGAGCTTAAGATCGCCCAGATATCCGATACGCATATGGGATTGTTCTTTACGCCTGAGGAACTCGAAAAAGCGGTCGAGCTCATTAACGAGAATGACCCTGATATCGTGGTGATAACAGGTGATTTTGTGGACGAGAAGACGAGTGACAAGACTTTTTACGAAGCTTGTGAGGTGCTGTCGCATCTCAAGAGTAAATATGGGACATATTACATAACGGGCAACCACGACGGAAGGCGTATCCCTACGACCAAGCTGCTTTCGGAGCTCAAGCGTAACAATGTTACACCGCTTATCGACGAGGCTGTGGAGATAGGAGACGACTTCGTTTTGGTGGGAAGAAGAGACGAGGATTACAATTACGAGATGCCGAGACGCAGTTCCGTCAAAAAGATACTGAGTCTCAGCGGACTGGCATCGACGGATCGCAAGGTGATCCTTCTCGACCATAAGCCGCATATCACGGAATACTTCGCGAGCCGCAATGAGGCGCACATCGACCTCATGATCAGCGGACATACTCACGGAGGCCAGATCTTTCCGGCTAACCTGCTCTTTATGGCAACAGATGAGGATCCTTTGTATGGTCTCTCTCAAAGAGGGGGCATCTGGTTCCTTGTAAGTTCGGGCACCTCGAGCGGAATGGTTCCGTTTAAGAGTGCAACAGTAAGTGAAGTCGTCATATTGAACGTTTATTGAGGATCATGAAAAAGAAAACTAACATCACAAAGTGTATAGCGGCGCTGCTCCTTGGAGTTACCGTCTTTTCAGCCTGTGCCGATAAGTCGGGTGAGAATGAGGAGATCACGCAGGCGTCCCAAACAGAAGAGACTGAAGACGATTCCGAAGAGTCTGCCTGGCAGCTTTGGAAGAAGCTGAGTACTAAGGAATACCCCAAAGAACTCATAGATCTTGTTAAGAGGAATCCTGAGACCTATGATTTTGTCTGCTCATTTAAGGAAGAGGCAGATAAGGAGCATGATATCGATCTCAGCGAACTCGAAAACACGGATTCCATACCGTATTTTTGTCAGTGGGATGTCCGCTGGGGCTTTGAACAGTACAATAATAAGTATTTTGCGCTGACCGGATGCGGCCCGACGTGTCTGTCGATGGTTGCGATATACCTGACGGGAAACAGCGAGTATTCGCCGCTTTGGATGGGAAACTTCCTTGATTCCCACGGTTATGCGGTGCCGGGTACGGGTACGGCGTGGTCCGTTTTCGATGACGGTATAGTCGAGATAGGTCTTTACGGAACAGCTATCGAAAACTCGTTTGACTCGATATGCGAGGCTCTGGACGGCGGTATGCCGGTCATCGCATCGATGAGTAAGGGCGATTTTACGACAAAAGGTCATTTTGTCGTATTTGTAAGTCATGACGTTAACAGTATAATGGTATACGATCCGAACAGTAAGGAACGTACGAGGTCGTGGGATTTTTCAGACCTCGAGCCTCAGATCGCAAGCGCCTGGGCGATGTATGTCGATGGCGATCCGCAGGATGAGGAGTGGGGCCTCCACGAGTATTATGAAGATGAGGGCTCGTACGAAACTGTCTTTGATGATGAATACTTCGAAGACTATTTGGAAGACTATCCGGATGATTATTCAGATGAGTATTAAAGAGGTGTGATATGAGGTTTTTGGTACAGCGAGTCAGACATGCGAGCGTTACCGTTGACGGTAATGTAACAGGCAAGATCGATGCGGGTTTTCTGGTGCTTGTAGGCATCCGTGATGATGATAACGAAGAGATCGCGGACAAGCTGTGCGATAAACTCGTTAAGCTCCGCATCTTCCGCGATGATGAAGATAAGATCAACAGATCTCTTGCTGATGTCGGAGGAAGTCTCCTTGTGATATCGCAGTTTACCTTGTATGCAGATGCAAGTCACGGTAACAGACCTTCGTTTATCAGAGCGGCAAGGCCCGAGATGGCAGAAGCTCTATATGAATATATATTAAAGAAGCTCGAGATTCTCGGATATAAGCCTGAGCACGGTATCTTCGGTGCAGATATGAAGGTCGATCTTCTTAACGACGGGCCTTTTACGGTGCTCCTTGATTCCGATGAGATCGTTAAAAGATAATCTTTAACCTTTCTTAAACATTTATAGACGTTGTATTAAACAATCAACATTACAATCTCCTCATAAGTTTAAAGGAGGATCATATATATGTTGATTGTAGATCACGTTACAAAGAAATACGGAAAGTTCATGGCTAATGATGACCTTTCTTTCCAGGTAAATGACGGAGAGATAGGAATTCTCCTCGGACCGAACGGTGCGGGTAAATCCACTATTATCAAGTCTGTTGCAGGACTTTTGAGATATTCGGGTACTATTGAGATCGACGGTTTTAACAACAAGAGCATCGAGGCAAAAAAACTCCTCGGGTTTGTACCTGAGATCCCGGCACTCTATGATCTTTTGACAGTTCAGGAACATTTCGATTTCATCAGAAGAGCTTATAAGGTTACCGATGACGGTAAGCTTGATTACTACCTCGAGAGATTCGAACTTGCAGACAAGACAAAGAAACTCGGCAAGGAACTTTCAAAAGGTATGCAGCAGAAGGTCTCCATCATCTGCGCTCTTCTCCACGATCCTAAGGTCATCATATTCGACGAGCCTATGGTTGGTCTTGATCCTCATGCTATCAAGGAACTCAAGGCTTTGTTCGGCGAGCTCAAGGCAGCCGGCAAGACCGTTATCATATCCACACACATGATCGACACGGTAGAAGATTACTGGGATGTCGCTCATATCATGAAGAAGGGTAAGATCGTTGCTACAAAGCGTAATACCCACATTGTTGAAGAAGGCGAGAAGAGCCTCCAGGAGATGTTCTTCGAGATCACCGAGGGTGAGCCTGTCGCAGCTCCGGCTCAGGCTCAGGCGTAAAGGATGTGATATAAATGCTTAAAGCTTATCTTTTTCAGACATCGCATTGTTTCTTCAAAAAGAAACTCAATGTCGTATTAACAATATTGGCGATCGCAATGGTCGCCCTGATGGTCCTTATTACCGGATTTATGAGCTCTGAAACGTTTGCGACCAGAGACGTAGCTCTCATAAGCGGCGGTATCTCCATCATCTCTGTTGTAATGTTCAACTTTGCAATGCTTGGTGTTTCATCAGGTCAGCTCCTCTACACGAATCCTGACGTTAACTTCTATATGGCAGGTCCGTTCACAAGAAAGTTCAACCTGATCATCCCGATCACGACGAGCATCAAGTCATCGCTCTACATCATGTTCGTTATCGCATGCCAGGCTGCTCTTCTCTCGAGACTTTTCGGCTTCGGTTCGCTCGATATGCTCTTTATGCTCTTCTGCGGTTTCTTTATCAACGCTTTGGGCAATATCCTCTCACAGGTACTCATCGCTTGGCTTCACGAAAAGCAGAAGGTGCTCAAGTTCATCGGCGGCGTATTCTTTGCCTTTGACTTCGTATGGCTCGGAACGACATTCCTTAAGCTCAAGGAGCAGGCTGGTTCCTTCGGCGCCATCTCTTCACTCGGTGCTCCAAAGATCCTTGCTGAACTCGGCAGCAGCGTATTCCTCAAAGTCATCCCTGTAGGCGGATGGTTTACGATGATCATTAACGGTATCTATTCACATTCTGCCGTTACACTTATCCTCGGTATCGTCCTTACTGTTGCAGCTATCGCCATCATCGGTATCATCATGAATATCGTTGATTTTGATTACTATGAGAAGGGTATCGCATCCGCTCAGAAGATGGCTGACAGACTTGCAGCTAAGAGCGCAGGCGTTGAGGAAATGGCAGTCGATACGACCAAGATCAAGGTCGACGATACAACAAGCTTCAACAAGGGAAGCGGCGCATCCGTTTTCTTCTACAAGCACCTTCTTGAGAATACACGTTTCTCAAAGCTCTTCTTCGTAAACAAGACTGTCCTTCTTTATAAGGTCATCGCATTGTGCTACGGCGTGTTCATGACAAAGGTCAACGGTGATTCCTCCGGATTTGTCGCAGGTCTTTTCATGATGTTGCTCTTTGATATCACGGCTTTTGCAGGCGGTAAGTCCGTACTTGAACTTAACAGACCTTACTTCTACATGATCCCTGAGAAGATGAGCAAGAAACTCATGTACAACGTATTCGGCAGCGTACCTGAGATCCTCTTGAATGGTGTTTTGGCAGCAGGCGTCATCGCATTTATGTCCAGAGCTGAACTGAACGTTCATGCTTGCATTGCAGCATTTATCATGACAGTCTTTATTGACCTCATAAGCCTCTTCGTATCAAATACGATCGTTACGCTCCTTGGAACTCTCGGTAAGACACCATTGCTCCTTGTCCGTCAGTTCATCATCATGGGCCTTATCGGTATCTCCTGCCTCGGCGGACTTATCGCTATCATCATCGCAGGATCTTCCATAGCTACATTCCTCTACGGAACATGCGTCGGATTATTGATCATGCTGATCATCTCCTGGATCCTCGCTTCACTCGTTATCGAGCGTAAAGAATTAATCTAAGACAAACGAAACTGATGTTTTCTTTAAACTTTGGAAGGACCGTTCCGCCTCTGTGGCGGGGCGGTTCTTTCCGTTTGTATTGCGGGCAGGATAATGATGTGTGCAATAGGTTGCGTAATATTGGCGTATGGAATGACGACATTTATCAAATCGGAAGCGGGAACAGGGCCTAATGATCTTGTTGCACTTGTGATCAGCGAGAAGACCAAATGGAAGTTTGCGATCGTTCGAATGGCAGTGGATCTTTTGTTTCTTGCAACCGGTTTCCTATTGGGCGGAAAGGTAGGAGCAGGTACCGTTATCTGTATGTTCTTGGTTGGACCGGTGGCGGGATTCTTTATGCCGATCAACGCGAGGATCATAAATAAGATCGTTGGAAAACAAGCGTGAAACGCGATAACAAAAAAGTCGGCTTCTTCCGAGGCCGACTTTTGTATATGTGATTATCAGGAACTGATCTTAAGATCAGGATGATGATGCAGCTGCACTTGAAGCTGCTGCGGATGCTGCAACGATCGCTGCGATCTCTGCTGCGATGATAGCATTGATGATAGCTGCAGTTACGGCACCTACCGTGACAGTTGTCGAGCGCTTTGCAGAATCCTTATAAGCATCGATGACCAGTGCGGTTGCGATGAGATTTCTGATCCTCTTACCTGCGCCAAGAGGGCCGAGACCTCTGACCTGCTTTAAGTCATCACTTGTCTTCTTGATCATCTTGATGACATCCTTCTTTTCGCTGTCTTCAACATAAAGAGCGATGAGCGGAACTACTGCAAATGCATCGGAGTCAAAGCGGACGCCTTCTTTCTTGAGCATTTCCCAGGTAAGACGTGTCTTATCTGCCTTTGTTGCAGGATCATCATTAAAGAGGCTTGTCATGCATGCCATGTACTGTACTTTGTTGCTTCCGATGAACTTCTTCTTGAGGGCGGTGAAATCGTTTTCGCACTCGGAAGTGATCGTGTTGACATCAATATCTGTAAGAGCCATGATAGCGCAATTTGCGATGTCCTCTCTGCCTGTGATGAGCGGATGATCCTTGCGAAGGAGCTTATAGATCTCTCTTGTCCTCTCGATGAAGTGGTCATATTCTGAAGGCTTGCAGGAGTTGTAGATGATTACTGCTGCAAGTACGAGATAATCCGAATTAAGGAACTTCTTGTCGAGACCCTTGTGGATCTTCTTGATCTGCTCCATTGCATATTCCGGATCTTCGGATCTTGCAAGAGTAGCCGTAACTACCTGTCTTGCGTTTCCTCTGCCAAGTGTGGACACCAGGGATGTCTTGCGATTGAGGATCTTCTTTGCAGCCTTGAGTGCTTCTTCCGTGATCGGCTCATTATCACCGATAAAAGCAGATGCACATGCTGATGCTTCAAGTCCCGTGTTTAATACGAAAGCTTTCTTTGCTACCTTGAAATTTGCTTCGTATATCTCTCTGTTAAATTCGATCTTGTTTTTCATGATCGTATCTCCTTTCCTGTTCTGAGATGATACTAACACTCATTGTTAAAGGAAAGGTAAAGGAATCTGCAAAAAAAGTATAAAATGTGACACTGCTTGAATAAACAAACGAACATATTTTCTTTTTATCGCGCGTGTAGTATAATATATACAAAAGAACATCAGGCGGAAGTAGCGTGTATGGATTTTAAGATAGTATCGGATTACAAGCCTACTGGCGATCAGCCTCAGGCAATAGATAAACTGACCGAGGGTATCCTTCGTAAGGATAAGGGTCAGGTCTTAATGGGAGTTACGGGTTCGGGTAAGACTTTTACCATGGCCAACATAATCGAGCGAGTTAACCGTCCGACACTTGTCCTTGCACACAATAAGACTTTGGCAGGTCAGCTCTACAGTGAGTTTAAGGAATTGTTTCCTGATAATGCAGTTGAGTATTTTGTCTCATACTATGATTACTATCAGCCTGAAGCATATATCGCTGCTTCGGATACATATATCGAGAAGGACAGTGCCATCAACGATGAGATAGATCGAATGAGGCACTGCGCGACGAGGTCTCTTTTGACGCGTGATGATGTTATCGTTGTTGCTTCCGTTTCCTGTATCTACGGTATCGGTGACAAGGAAGATTATCAGTCCTTGATGATCATGCTCCGAGTCGGTATGGAGATAAGCAGGGAAGAAGTCATGGCAATGCTCATCAACATCCAGTATGACAGGAACGACATCGATCTTCTGAGAGGTACGTTCAGGGTAAGAGGTGATGTTCTCGATATCTTTACTCCTGATTCTGAAGAAGCGGTCACGAGGATCAGCTTTTTCGGAGACGAGATCGAGAAGATCTCATTCGTACATCATGTGTCGGGCAAGGTATTGTGGACCAAGAACTTTGTCGAGATCTTCCCGGCATCGCATTATGCGACAGGCAGGAATAAGCTCAAGAGGGCTCTTGTTACGATCGAAGAAGAACTTGAAGAACGTGTCAAGGAACTTCGTGACGACGGTAAACTTGTTGAGGCTTACAGGCTCGAACAGAGGACCAGATATGATATCGACATGATGAACGAGACCGGATTCTGCAAGGGCATCGAGAACTATTCGAGACATATATCGGGGCGAAAGCCGGGAGAGGCACCTTGTACGCTCATGGACTTCTTTCCGGATGATTATCTGCTCCTCATCGATGAGTCGCATGTTACGGTGCCTCAGGTAGGAGCAATGTATAACGGAGATCGTGCTCGTAAGGATATGCTCGTTCAGTACGGCTTCAGGCTTCCGTCGGCTTACGATAACAGGCCGCTCAAGTTTGAGGAGTTTGAGGAGCGTATGGGACTTACCGTATTCGTATCTGCTACGCCTGCCGATTATGAGCAGAAGCACAGCACTCAGGTAGTCGAGCAGATCATTAGGCCGACCGGACTTCTCGAGCCTGAGATACACATCCATCCGGTCGAGGGTCAGATCGAGGATATCCTCATGCGCCTTCGCGAGAATATCGCCAAGGGCGACAAGAGCCTTATCATGACATTGACAAAGAAGATGGCGGAAGACCTTACGGCTTTCCTTCAGAACGAGAATATCAAGGTTACATACCTGCATTCGGATATCGACACTGTTGAACGTATGGAGATATTAAAGCAGCTTCGTACGGGGCAGATCGATGTCATAGTCGGAATCAATCTCCTGAGGGAAGGAATCGACCTTCCGGAGGTGTCACTGTTGATGATCCTCGATGCGGATAAGGAAGGATTCTTAAGATCTACAAGATCGCTTATCCAGATCATCGGACGATGCGCGAGAAACA
Organism: Oscillospiraceae bacterium; assembly: GCA_902803365.1. Next base: position 1,372 of record CADCPU010000364.1, on the reverse strand, counting down.
GCGAAGGACGCGTTGTCCTCTATGCTGATGAGATGACGGATTCGATCATGAATGCGGTATCGGAGACAAACAGAAGACGCGAGATACAGATGGCTTACAACAAGGAACACGGCATTGTTCCTAAGACCATCAAGAAAGAGATCAGGGACGTATTTGACTTTACGGGTGACGATGGTAAGAAAGATGACAAGGCATCCGAAGAGGTCAAGAAGATCGTCAAGAACGGAACTAAGGAACTTAGTGACGGTGATAAGGAGAAGGTCGTTGCCAGACTTGAGAAAGAGATGCTCAAGGCTGCCAAGGAACTTGACTTCGAGAGAGCAGCAGAGCTTCGCGATGCACTCATCAAGATCAAGGGTGAACTTAAGCCGTCGGGTAAATAACGGAGCAGAATTATGGGTGACTATAACGCCGATACGGTATCTAAAGTTGAAGGTTTTGTCCACCTTCATCTCCATACGGAGTACAGTCTCCTCGATGGAGCGATAAGACTTAAGGAATTGCCTGACAGATTGGCAGACATGGGTATGACGGCGTGCGCCATTACGGATCACGGCGTCATGTACGGCGTTGTTGATTTCTATAAGAAGATGAAGGACAAGGGACTTCATCCGATCATCGGATGCGAGGTCTACGTTGCGCCCGACAGCAGGTTTAACAGGACTTATTCGCCCAACGAGCGTGCATATAACCACCTGATACTTTTGGCCAAGGACAATGAAGGTCTTAAGAATCTTAACAGGCTCTGTTCCGCCGGATTCCTGGAGGGCTTCTACCGCAAGCCGAGGATCGATAAGGAACTTCTTGAGAAGTACCACGAAGGACTTATCTGCCTTTCGGGTTGTATAGCAGGCGAGATCGCTCAATGTATCCTTAATGATGATCTTGATACTGCAAGGGAGAGTGCTCTTTGGTATAAGAGACTGTTCGGACCGGATAACTACTATTTTGAGATACAGAGCAATACTATGAGAGAACAGGCTATCGTCAACAGCGCTCTCATCAAGCTTTCCGAGGGGCTCGACATCCCTCTTGTTGCGACAAATGACTGTCATTACCTGAAGAAAGAAGACTCAGAGGTACATGATGTCCTTCTTTGTATGCAGACGGGCGCCAAGCAGTCTGACAAGGACAGGATGCGTATGACTGTCGATGACTTTTATGTCAAGTCGGAGACTGAGATGCGCAGGTTCTTTGATGCGCTTCCTGCGGCTATCGAGAACACTGCAAAGATCGCAAGGATGTGTAATGTCCAGTACGATTTTGATACGATACACCTTCCTGAATTTGATGTTCCCGAAGGCTTCGAAAACAATGCAGCATACCTGACCGACCTGGCATACAAAGGACTTGAAGTCCGATTTAAGAGCGT
>CADCPU010000363.1 GCA_902803365.1 Oscillospiraceae bacterium | reverse complement strand
GGAATGGTCGTCTACGACAGAGTCTCTCTCAGCAAGGAAGAAGAACTCATGAAGGATCACATAGGTCAGATGGTCACGGTGGACGATCATGAGATGTGCATCTATTCGGAAGGCAAGGGAGATCACACACTCGTTTTTATGGCACCTTCAGGAGAGGATTCACCGATATATTCATTCAAGCCATTGACCGATCGTTTGAAGAAGGATTACAGGGTCGTTGTGATCGAGAAGTTCGGATACGGCTTCAGCGACAGTGTTGATACAGAGCGTGATATTGAGACGATCTTAAGGCAGGACAGACAGGCGTTGAAGGAAGCCGGGATCGAAGGTCCGTATATACTCTGTCCGTATTCTATGTCAGGGATCGAAGCACTCCTCTGGGCGCAGACTGAGCCGCAGGAAGTAGAAGCGATCGCAGGCATCGATATGGTATTCCCCGAAGCATTCGACGGATATGAATATAGCGAAGATCTGATGACCAAATTCATGGTCCTTGGAAGAGAGACAGGTGTTATCCGTTTGTTCCTTGGCGATGATGCGTTTGAGGATGTATACAACAAGACTCTGACGGAAGATGAACTCAAGATCTATAAGGCTCTCGTCAGGAGAAATTACTTGGGTAGAGATGAACTTAATGAGGCCGAACATATAGCTGATGCCGCATCACTTGTTAAGAGTAATGAAATACCTGATATCCCGATGGATATGATCCTCACAAACGGTGAAGGGACGGGTAAGACGACAGAGGAATGGCAAGGCATCGCAAAGCGCTATACCTCATCTGTTTCTGATGTAAGATATTCGGAGATCGATTGTTCTCACCATGAGATCATGAATTACAGTCAGCGCCTTGCTGATGATATCTCAAACTTTGCATCCGGACTTTGATGCAACAGCGAGTTGCTTGTCTTGTCGCATCTTAAGGTTCATAATCGAATCATAAAGATCGAACGGAGGTGCGATACATGGAAGACAAAAATATCTTTAAGAGCATAAGGGAAAAGCACGGACTTACACAGGATCAGATGGCGGAGAGAGTTCTCGTCACAAGGCAGGCAGTAAGCCTCTGGGAAACAGGTTAGAGGCTTCCCAATACAGAGACTTTGAAGCTGATCTCGAAGGAATTCGATGTCTCGATCAATACTCTTTTGGGTTCGCCTCGAAAACTCATCTGTCAGTGCTGCGGAATGCCGCTCAATGAAGACGACATGATCAGCCGTGAAGTCGAAGGTGACTTTAACGAAGACTACTGCAAGTGGTGCTATGAGGGCGGTAAGTTCGTTTATTCGACAAAAGCATCCCTTATTGAATTCCTGATGGGTCATATGCCTAATCCGGAGAATCTCACTGATGAAGAGAGACGCTCGCAGTATGACGGTTATCTCTCAGAGCTCAACCATTGGAAGTAAGTCTTATCTGAGTTCATCGAGCATCTTCTTGCGATGATCGAGAAAGAGTCTGGTGATCTGATAAGCGGATGTCTCTTCATAACTCACGGTATGAAGAGTGTCATCGTCAAAACTGAATATCTCGCTGTCCGTAAGACCCAAGAGGATAGGCGAATGAGTGGATATGATGAACTGGCAGTCGTTATCGACGCAGTTCATTATTTCTGCGAGCAAAGTCAGCTGGCGCTGAGGAGATAGCGCTGCTTCAGGCTCATCGAGAAGATATACGCCGCGTGACCTGAATTGCTTTTTGAGCATGGCAAGAAAACTCTCGCCGTGTGATCTCTCGTGAAGATGGAGAGGGACGCCGCTTATTTTCGAATACTCTTCTTCAGCCGTCGCGACATTATAGAAACTCTCAGCTCTGAGGAAGAATCCCCAGTCGGATCTCTTGTATCCTTTGGATATGCGTATCGCCTCAGAGAGCATAGAATGCGAATCATAAGTCGAAAATGAATAGTTCTTCGTGCCGCCTTCGGGATTAAAACCGAAGGCTACTGCTATTGCTTCAAGAAGCGTCGATTTGCCGGTGCCGTTCTCGCCGACAAAGAAGGTGACAGGCTTATTTAAGGACAGCGTATCGATGGAGGCGATACTCCTGATATCCCTCAGATAACTGTCGCTCGGGATCTCCTCCCAATCTATCGATATATCTCCTATGTAAAGCGATGATCTGTCCAGCATGATAAGTCAAAGTATACTATTCGATATTAATCGAAGCAAACTTGTCATATAATATGGACATAAGAAAGAACGGAGGAAAGATATGGATAATTTCAGATATTTCGCTCCCACGGAAGTCATCTTCGGAAGAGATACCGAAGATCAGACAGGTGAGGCAGCAGCAAGATACGGAACTAAGGCATTACTCGTTTACGGTAAGGAGAGCGTTGTTAAGAGCGGACTTTTGAAGCGCGTTACTGATTCTCTCAGCAAGGCCGGCGTGGCATTCGAAGAGTTCGGAGGTGCTAAGCCGAACCCTACGCTTGCACATGCGGAAGCAGGTGTTAAGAAAGCAGTCGCATTCGGAGCTGATCTTATAATCGGTGTCGGAGGCGGAAGTGCCATCGATACAGCAAAGGCCATAGCACACGGTGCGGCAAATCCCGAATGTGCCCTGTGGGATCTCTGGACTAAGAAGATCCCTCTTACAAAGTCTCTGCCTGTAGGCGCAGTCCTCACGATGGCTGCGGCAGGAAGCGAGATGAGCGACTCGGCTGTATTGACTAACGAGACTATCGGCAAGAAGTCAGGCATCAATACAGACTTTAACAGATGCAGGTTCGCGATCGTTGATCCTGCGCTCGGTTCAACGCTTCCGAAGTATCAGCTCGCTGCAGGCATTACCGATATCATGATGCACACAATGGAGAGATATTTTATTCCGGGTGTCTATAGCGGACTTACGGATGAGATCGCAGAGGGCCTTTTGAGGACCGTCATCACGAACGGCAAGCTCGTCCTTGAAGACCCGAATGATTATGATGCTATGTGTGAGATATTCTGGGCTTCGAGCCTCTCACATAACAACCTGACCGAATGCGGCCGCGGCAAGGACTTCTCGGTTCATAAGTTCGGTCATGCGCTCTCTGCAAAGTACGGTGCGACACACGGTGCATCTCTTGCTGCCGTTTGGGGTTCATGGGCTGAGGAACTTTATACTGACGCACTCCCTCGCTTTGCAAGATTTGCAAGGAAAGTATGGTCGATCGACGAAGCAGACGATAAGACATGTGCAGAACTCGGCATCAAGAAGACCGTTGAATATTTTGCTTCCATCGGTATGCCGACGAGCCTTAAGGAACTCGGTATCGATCCGTCCGAGGATGACCTTAAGGCACTTGCTCTCGATGCTACGATGAACGACACTATCAAACTGTCCAGGATCAGGCCGATCGATGCCGATCTCGCACTCAAGATCTACCGCTGCGCTAATTCATAAGAGGTACAAGACTATGGAATATGAGATGGAGATAGCAGGCCTTAAGAGGAAACTTCCACTTTGCAAGGTCGATGAAGATACATATATCGCTGCTTTTATCTGCTTCGGTGATTACGAGGTGACAGTCAAAGCAGCAGAGAAGATGCTCGATCTGGTTCCCGCCGATGAGTATGATTACATGCTCACCGCGGAAGCCAAGGGCATACCGCTCATCCACGAGATGGCAAGGCAGTCAGGCGCCACTAAGTATTTTGTCGCTCGAAAAGGCGCCAAGAACTATATGCCCGATCCGATCCACGTTGATGATTCTTCTATCACGACTCAGGGACTTCAGAAACTCTACCTTGGAAGTGATGACGCATCTCTTATCAAGGGAAAGCGCATCCTTCTTATAGATGACGTCATCTCAACAGGCGGATCGCTTCGTGCCATGGAGGCGCTGGTCGATATCGCGGGCGGGATCGTAGCAGGCAAGGTAGCAGTCCTTGCAGAAGGTAACGCTGCACTTCGTACCGATATCAAGTTCCTTCATAAGGTGCCGCTGTTCGATCGAGAGGGGAACCCGAAGAACTGAAATCTTATACCGATTTAAAATCTTTCTTTACTTTTCCTTTAATCTTAGTTGTTAGCATATAAGCATAAAACAAGTGACCTTAAAGGGGAGATAAGAATATGAATAGTGAGACAAAAAGAATAACAGATAACTTTATCGCAGAGTTTAGAAATGCACAGCCTGTATGCCGTTGGAGCGGTGACAAGTACGCAGTGATGATGGCATCCCTTATGATCGGACACGAGCCGGTTACAGAGACTGAAGCATACAGGGAAGCTCAGAGGATCATCAAGATCAATGCGAGTTTCTTCTCGCTCTTAAGATCCGGATATGCCAAGGATATCGTAACTGCTGCAGTCGCTTCTTCAGCAGATCAGCAGAAGGCTGTAGAAGATATCACGAGGATCCATTCGATGCTCAAGGCAGGCTTCCATGATTCTTACAAAGTCATCATCGCAGCAACAATGATCTTTATGTGCTGTGATCCTCACGAGTATGATGAGACGGTAGCAAAGACGATCAGGATCTATAACGATATCAAGAGCAATCACCCTATGATCGCATGGGGCAAGGACATCGCAAATTGTGCATTGCTCGCACTCTCAGGTAAGGACGTAAGCTTAGCATCCCGCGATTACGAAGATTGCTACAGAGAAGTATCCAATCGCTACAGGAACAAGAGCGCAGCATTGTATGCCGCATGTGCATTGAGTGTTTTTAACGGCGGTTGTGATATCAAGACTGACAAGCTCGTAGCACTTCATAACAACCTCAAGACAGCACGTCTTAACTTCACATCTGAGGGTCTTGAGATCATCGCGCTCATGGCATGTATGTTCGGTGAGAATCCTCATGCAGTTATCAATGAGATACGCGAAGTAAGCTCCACGCTTTCCTATGTTAAGGGACTCGGCAACTGGAGCATCGGTGATAAGATCAGGAATATGATCTCTGCTGCCATCGTTATCGAAGCATATACAAACAACAAGAAACTTACCTACCTTGCAAAGCAGGTAATACTCAATGTCATCTGCAGTTCTCTTGAAGATGATGATGCTGCGACAGTAACGATCGTTACGATGTGATCAGTCACGTTTCTTGCCGACCATTACGCGTTTGGCAAGCTTATAGAAGACTTTATAATGGAGCGGACGAAGTGCTTTGTCCGCTTCTTTTAATTTCTCTCTGATCGGCAGTTCCTGAGGACAGTGCTTCTCACACTTTCCGCACTGAACACAAAGATAAGCTTCGCACGGATCATTCCTCAAAGCTATCGTCTGGAAATACTCGAGTCTTCCCGAACTCTTGCCTTCGGAATACATGTGGTTATAGCAGGAGAAGATGCCCGGGATATTTACGCCCTTAGGGCACGGCATACAGTATCTGCATCCGGTGCAATTGACTTTGGTCGTATCGAGGATATGCTGCTTGATCCCCATAAGGAACGTGCGCTCGGTATCGGTGAATGATCCTGCCTTTGCTTCGGAGGCAATGCGGCAGTTCTCTTCGATCATCTCGATGGAGTTCATGCCTGACAGTACGCAGGTGACATCTTCCTGATCCCAGAGCCATCTGAATGCCCATTCCGCAGGTGACCAACCGTGCGCAGCTGCGGCGATCTGCTGCTTTGCCTTATCAGGGAGAAGGTCGACGAGCTTTCCACCGCGGAGAGGTTCCATTATCATAACGGGAATGCCCTTTTCAGCTGCTGCGTGAACACCCGTTTTACCTGCCTGTGTATGCTCGTCCATATAGTTATACTGAACGAGGCACATCTCCCAATCATATGCATTTAAGATCTTGAGGAAAGCCTCTGTAGTTCCGTGGAATGAAAAGCCGACATGGCGGATCTTGCCTTCTGCTTTTTTCTCTGCGATCCATTCCTTAAGACCCAATTCTTCGAGCTTTTGCCACTGGGCATAATCGGTCATGTGGTGCATCAGATAGTAGTCGACATAATCAGTCCTTAATCTCTTCAATTCCTCATTGAAATACTTGTCGAGTCCCGCGCGGTTCTTGACGAGATACTGAGGCAGTTTTGTCGCTATATTGATCTTGTCACGGATGCCGTTCTTCTCAACGATCCTTCCTACGACGTCTTCGCTGCCCGGATATATATATGCAGTATCGAAGTAATTGACTCCGAGCTCGTAAGCTCTCATGAATTCCTTCTCTGCCTTTTCGAAATCGATCTTATTATTCTTGGATGTAAATCTCATACATCCGTATCCAAGTACTGATATCCCTTTGCGTGTCTGCATCTAACACACCTCCATTTGAT
>CADCPU010000362.1 GCA_902803365.1 Oscillospiraceae bacterium | reverse complement strand
TAAGAAAGAGATCATCGGATTAGATATATCCGATTGCTTCTTTGCAGATAAGCTCCGTATACAAAACATCAATATCACTGACGGTATTGATCTTTCTCACACGTTCTTCACAGACGAAGTAACAATAGATGGATGTAATTGCTCTGCAACAAACAACGCAGAACCAAAGTATTCTTTCAGAGAATCAGTTTTCTGCTCGAACGTCTACATTAAGAACAACTCTTTCACTCTGATAAATGACAAAAAGAGATTCAACAACGCCTCCTTCTCTTTTGAAGATGCATGTTTCATCAAAGAGTCTGACTACGGCAAGGCTAACTACGATCCTGATAAGGATCCCGAGTTAGTACTCAGGAACAACGATTTCCGCTCTATGGACATAAGTTTTTTCGAGACAAACTTTAACGATTACAGAGTTGAAATCTCCGACTGCAAACTGGAGGATTCCAGCATCACTATGGACCACTCCGTTCTCCTAAACAGACTAGTTCTCGTAAACAATGGAAACCTGGGCAAACTGGATTTCAATTTCAAGAAAGGCAATCGTCTCGTGATGGCCAATCTCAACATAACAGGAATACTCAACATATCCAACATTGCCCAGTTTGAACTGTTAAACGTAACCCTCTTTTTCGGTCTCATAGTATCAGATCCTTCATGGAACTTTGAAGAAAACCGCGACAGTGTCAACATCCGCAAGTACGATAGATATATCGATGCTTCACTTTACCAAACCGGTGATCATCCGCTGCTACGAGCATCGGTAAACGCCAAGGATAAAGCTAAGCAATTCCTCATTCTCAAAGAATGCTTCCACCGCAACGGCGATGTGGTTAACGAAAACCAGGCTTACCGCCTCTATCAAGCCTGCATCAATTCTGCAGAAGAAAAACAACTTGCCGAACCCCAAGAACAGACAGGCATCAGCATCATACAAGCTACTCCGTCAGATCACACTCTGATCAAAGAGCTTGCATCCTCATGCGCGCCATTAGACCAGCACACAGGATATACGTACTGGACTTTGTTAAGATACAATAGCGATACTTGTTTTATTGCATATAACGATAACACTCCGATAGGATTCATAACCGGATTCTGCAAAGACCAAACAGGCTTTATCTGGCAGATAGGAGTATTACCCGACAATCGTAAAAAGGGCATCTCCGGATTGCTGATCGCTACTATGGTCAGAAGATTCAAGTCATTGGGCGTATCAAGGATAGAAACCACTATTGATAAAAGCAACAAAGCAAGTTATAAGGCATTCCAATCATACTGCAACACCAACAACATCATAATGAGAGCGATAGCAGACAGCAATATGTATGAAAACGAGATAATCTACGAGATACTACTCCCACTTTAACGTAACGCTTCAAAACAGGCTAGTTTTTACAAAATTGCCACTAGGGTTTTTTATACCATTTAAATTATTGTATCAGTAAAACTGCTCCTACACGAAGTAATCTTAGCTATTAGGAGAATTTATTAATCCCTGCCATAATAAGTATTAAATGTGTTAGTAATTACTTCTGGTGATGTATTATATGGAAGTGTCATTATGCGTTCAAACATGATTGGTAAGTGATTGATCGCAGAAAGTGGCAAATGCGTCTCGAAATCATCTATTGTCACCCATACATAGTCATCATCTGTCTCGACTGGTCCTAGACAAAGAATATTATTGTCAGTCTCAGTCTTTATTGTATAGCAATCGCCATAACATATAGAGCATTCTACCGACACGGATCTTGAATCCTCCTCACCAAAATAGAAGAACATAATTACAGCAAGTGGTTCTTGACCGGTTGATGTCAATTCTTCCGGCAAACAATAGGTATAGCTGTTATGGCTACCATCTGCGTAAATACGATACTTAATTGTGCTCCTTGGTCCCTACAGTAATTGATAAGATCAAACTGAGTATCAGAGATCCAATATTTATCAAAGTTGACAGAAGCAATGCGCGAGTCAGACGAAACATAATCTCCATCAGAATTAGCATTGTCCTGACTTGAGGTCTCGATTGTACCGCCTGCATCTTGAGACGCAGAATTCTGTGTTGCGCTTGTATCGTTGACTACTGAAGATTTTTCGCCAGGCGGAGTGTTTGTTGACGGATTTGTATTATTATCACAAGCTGACAGAGAGGTCAGAACACAAATTGCAAGAAGTGTTGATATTACTTTCTTCATGATCAATTACCTCATAACTGTATTTATTTTCCTTATCACGGAAACGTGGTTTGTGTAACTGGGCGTTTAACTAAATAAATTGATAATCAGTACTGGTTATAATCATCGAAGAAAGTTTTCATATCCTCGGCAGTCTCACCATGAAAATTTGTGACATATAATTTATTAATAAGCATTTCTATTTGAGTGATAGTATGAATGTCTAAAGTATTGTTATACTGATCCACAATAACATCTTTTTGATTTTCAATGATCGGAAGCGGTGTGAAGTCCCTATGATAGGCATCGTTATTATCATAATAGCTAATGGCAAGAGAGTTGCCATCTACTGCAAGGGTGTTTCCGCCATATTTACTACTTGTGAAATATAACCCAAGGCTAGCAGAGGAATCGTTAGGATGCAAAGCGCTCTCTTCAAAGAAGACTGAATAAGCCACGGTATCATTACTATATGCATCAGATGTATGAAAATCACCATCTATGACAGCCGTATACATCACCTTGCACCCACAAGCTTCAAGATATCCAATCATATCAAAGTAATCGTCACCCTGCCAATAAGACGCTGGATCAACTGCTGGACTAGTAGTAATACTCTGATTTGATGGTTCAGCAATGTTTAAGTCTTGAGATGCAGGGACTTGAGTAGTGTTAGTGTCATCCCGAACAGTAGCGGATGAGCTGTTCTCGACTTTACCATTGTTTTCATTATCATTTGAACATCCGACTAAAGAGATCAACATAAAAATTGCAAGAAGAGTCGATATTACTTTCTTCATAATCAATTACCTCATAACTATATTTGTATTCAATTATATTCTCTAAATGAAGCATGTAAAAGTAAAAGAAAAATACATTCTGTAAAATATTGACTATAAATCAACTCGGATATTTTGCAAAAATAAGGGAAGCAACCGCTTCCCTTATCTATTCTCTCCCCCTCAATACTCCAATACGCTCGTGATCGCCTCGATTATCCACCTGTCATTCTCTTCATCCCTATGGGCGTTAAAGATATCAGTGTAATCGACTCTTACGATCCTGTCGTCTATCCTGAAATCAACATATGTTGCAAAGTCAGATGCTATCGGATCCACGATCTTACCACGCTCGATCTCAACAGTCTCAGATGTTACTTCACCGTTATCAACGACATATCCTGTCAGCTGCTCTTTCGTGTAAATCTCCCTGTACTTTTCAATTTGGTACACATCATCAGCAGGTACCGGGATACCGTCTTCACCGATCACATAATTCTGGAAGATATGGCAATAACCGTTCAAACCTGTATACACTTCGCAATAAAGATCTTCCTCATTCACACGATCGATCTGCAGGTTAGGTACACATGCCTCAAAAGTAATGCCATCCTCAGTTACCTTGTAGATATTGATATCGTCCTTGAACAGCAGTTGAACAGACGTAGTCACATAGATATATCGCTCTCCATTCATATTGATGAACAAACAATCACGCACGATCAATCTTTCGTATTCCAGTCTGTACACAGGAAGATCATAGGAATCGCCATCATGAGAGATCCTGACCTTTCCTTCTCTACTGAGTGACTCAACTTCATAGTGACCGTCAGCACGATCGAGTAAATATCTGGAGTTATCCTCACTCCGCTTAAACTCGCTTATCAAAGCATCCTCATCAACGTCAGATCCGGCCTGATCATCGCTTGCCGACAACAGCGTTAAGCTTGCCTCAGGCACAACTTCTT
>CADCPU010000361.1 GCA_902803365.1 Oscillospiraceae bacterium | reverse complement strand
TTGTTTTTAATGAATGACAGGTAGCCGATGCGGCTACCTGCCGCTTTTAATACTCAGTAGATCAGATTAGTCATAGTAAGCAACATAGCGAACGCCGTTCCACAGATAATATGTGATACCTGATCCGCTAGCTACCTGAGCAGTACCTACGCATACACGCTTATAGTAAGAACCCTGCCAGATTACCTTGTACTTAGGTACATAGTAGAAGCCACCATTAACCATCATCAATTCTTTTTCGTTCAATGATTTAAACATATATTTTCTCCTCCTTGGGGTAACTTTAAGTTATCCCATCTTTTTTTGCTTCCCACTCGCCTGCGCACTGCAAATGGAAAATATTATAAAATGGTATGTTAACAGAAACCAAATTATACAAATTCAGTCACCAAACAGGTTATTAAATTGTTTCAAAAATGAGTACAAACAATAATCCTATTACGGATAAAACAATTCAAACTTTCGCATGATATTCATATTTTCCTTTTCCTTTTCCCACGGTAGATACCCAACAAAAAAGATCACTACATCTTACACTGTTTACCAACTACTTGATCTTATTTTTCTACCAATGCAAAGACTATAACACACTCACACGTTATTGTCAATTCGCACAATAAAATATCATTAATTTAACGCGTATTTAGTGACTTAACCAAATGAGACGTTTAATTATGAACAAACCAAAAACAGACCTTTGCTAAACAATGTCCAAAAGCGCCTTATATCAGGCGTTATAAGCACATAGTAAAAAACAGCCGGCAGCAAGAATTTCTTACTGCCGACTGCTGATATTATCCGACGCTTTTGTCGCATATTTTATGCACATCTAGCCAGATTTGACGTTGTAGTCGATTTTCCGATACCGCCTTTACCGTATACTGCGATCTTGATCACTTCGCCTTACCCTGATTCGCAACGGCTTCCATCTTAGCCTTAAGTGCTTCCTGATCACCGAGGTAATAATGCTTTATCGTCTTGAAATCATCATCGAATTCGTATACAAGTGGAACTGCAGTCGGAATGTTTACTCCGATGATCTCTTCAGAAGAAAGGTTATCGAAATACTTGACCAAAGCTCTCAGAGAATTTCCGTGAGCCGCAATGATAACTCTCTTTCCCGCTTTCATATCAGGCTTGATCTCTTCTTCAAAGAACGGAACGACTCTCTCAATAGTTGTCTCGAGGCTCTCATTCTTAGGAAGGAACGCCTTGTCAACATCTCTGTACATTGCCTGCTTTGTTGCGCTTCTCTCATCATCGTCAGAGAGTTCAGGCGGCTTAACATCGAATGACCTTCTCCAGATCTTGACCTGGTCCTCACCATACTTCTCTGCTGTCTCAGACTTGTTCAAGCCCTGCAGAGCACCATAGTGGCGTTCGTTGAGTTTCCAGGATTTATTTACAGGGAGCCACGCTCTGTCCATCTCGTCCAATGCGATATTCAAAGTGTGGATCGCTCTCTTGAGATAAGATGTATAGCAAACATCGAAATCATATCCTTCAGCCTTCAAAGTCCTGCCTGCGTTGACAGCTTCTTCTCTGCCCTTTTCGCTGAGATCGACATCCATCCAACCTGTAAAGAGATTGAGTTTGTTCCACTCGCTTTCGCCGTGTCTGATCAAGACAAGTTTCATCATAATTTTAGTCCTCTTTTCTATTATCCATTTCCTTAAAACAGCGACCGTACGATATCGTACGATCGCCGTTCCAACAGAATCTAAGGAAATCAGTTATTGGCAAGTAAAATGTTGTTTAATACACTCTCAAGATATTCCTGCTTACCGGAACCCGGATCCTGCGGAGCCTTAAGATCTGCCGCTCTCGCAGCAAGTTCTTCCAAAGTTGCATTTCCGTTTCTGACCTTCTGACCGAGCTCAGAACCGAATGACGAATAACGATCCTCGATGTTCTTCTCAAGTCTTCCGTCTTCAATGAGTTCTGCAGCCTTCAAAAGTCCGAAAGCAAACGAATCCATTCCGAGAATGAATGCATGGAACATGTCTTCATATGTGTTGCTGGGTCTTCTGTTCTTGGAGTCAAAATTGATGCCTACAGGCAGACCGCCGTTCTTGACGATCTCATACATGGCAAGTGTCGTGTCATATACATTGCTCGGGAAGCAATCTGTATCCCAACCGAGCATGACGTCACCCTGGTTCGCATCGATGGAACCGAGCATATCATTGATCCTGCTGATCCTGAGCTCGTGTTGGAAAGTATGGCCGGCCAATGTCGCATGGTTAGCCTCGATATTCATCTTGAAGTCCTTATCAAGGCCATACTGCTTAAGGAAACCGATAGCAGTTGCTGCATCATAGTCATACTGATGCTTCATAGGCTCCTTCGGCTTAGGTTCGATAAGGAACGTACCTGTAAAGCCGATGCTCCTGCCGTAGTCTCTTGCCATCTTCATGAGGTTGGCGATATTCTCCTGCTCAAACTTAACATTGGTGTTAAGAAGAGTCTCATAGCCCTCTCTGCCGCCCCAGAAGACGTAACCCTTACCGCCGAGTTTTACGGTCAGTTCGATAGCCTTCTTGACCTGAGCAGCAGCAAAGCAATATACATCCAAACTATTTGTGCTTCCGGCACCGTTCATAAAGCGCGGATTACTGAACATATTGGCTGTGCCCCAGAGACACTTGATGTCAGTACCCTTAGTCTTTTCGAGAATATAATCAGTGATCTCGTCAAGTCTTCTGTTAGTCTCATTAATGTCATCAGCCTCAGGAACAAGATCGACATCATGGAAGCAATAGTACTTGATACCAAGTTTCTTCATAAATTCAATGCCCGCATCGACCTTCGCCTTAGCGTGCTCCATCGTGCCCTCAGCAGCTGCACCGAATCTCTTGTCAGTTGTTCCTCTTCCGAACATATCTGTGCCGTTAGCACCGAGATTGTGCCACCATGCCATCGCGAAAGGCAGATGCTCGCTCATCTTCTTACCGAGGACGACTCTGTCAGCATCGTAATACTTGAATGCAAACGGGTTCTTACTTGTACTTCCCTCGAATCTTATCTCAGGAATACCGGCAAATATTTCATTCATGAAAATTCCTCCTTATTAATTCTGTTTCTGTCGGTTAGCATATGCTAACCGAATTGAATATACTATTGATAAAAAGGAATTTTCGTATCATATGCTACAGAAATCAGGTGCGTATCTGCTCATAACTTGCGATCAGACGATCAAGCTTCCACGCTGCATTAGCCGGGCTCGTAGACGGCAGACAGACCGCCTCACGCCCTATCGCAGGCCCGGTATATCTCTCATAATACTTGTATGCCGTCTTACCGTTGACATAGATCGCTTTGATATCAGCAGCATCAAGGATCACGTTCAGGTCATTTGCGACCACATTCCTGATGCTCGAATCAGATGAACCGACTATATCACAGGATCGTATCACATCCCAAAGTGCGATATGATTGCGAAGCAAAAAGCTCCGCTTATCATCGATCGTCTGCGGAACCTCTTCACCGCAGACACCCGCCACGACCTTCCAGAAGCGATTCTGCGGATGCCCGTAGAAAAAACCTTCTTCCCTTGACTTCACAGACGGAAAGCTTCCGAGTATGAGAACTCGCGAATCCTTATCGAAGACCGGCGGTATCGGATGGATTATCATATTCTGCACCTCTGATTTGTTTTGATGATACTATTTTACATCAACATAAACCGCGCACGAAAAAGCCGGAGGCAAAAACCTCCGGCTCTGATTCGCTAAAAAACGTTCGGGATCAACCCTTAACAGCACCTGCCGTGAGACCTTCAACGATCTGGTTAGCAAAGATACAGTAAACGATGATCGTAGGGATGACGGCTATAACGATAGCCGCGAACATCTGCGTGTAATTCGTATGGTACGGACCAACGAATTTGGTCAAGGATACAGGAAGTGTCTTCTGCGCCTCTTTGGAGATAAATACCATTGCGAGGAGCAACTCGTTCCAGTTACTTACGAAAGACATAAGACCTGTAACCATGAAACCTGTCTTGGCAACAGGAAGTGCGATAACGACGAACATACGAGGAATGGAGCAACCGTCCATAACGGCTGATTCAAACAGTTCGCTCGGGACTCCTTTGAAGAATCCCACCATGATATAAATGGTGATCGGCAGCGAGAACGTTACATACGGAATGATCAAGCCGATGAGTGAGTTTGTCAGTTTCCAGGAAGAGAACTGAATGAACAACGGGATCAATACGCAGTGGATCGGGATCATCATACCGATCATGAAGTATGTAAGCATCAGATTGGATAACTTCCAGCGGAGACGTGCGATAGCAAAAGCAGCCATTGCACCGAAGAGCAAGGAAACCAACAATGTGATCGAACATACGATGAAAGAGTTCAGAGTTGCCTTACCGAGGTTACCCATCGTCCAGGCAAAACTGTAGTTTTCAAACATCAGTTTTTCCGGCATAGCCCAAGGTGAAGTCATCAACACCTTATCATCCTTCAAGGATGTGACAACGACCCACGCGAGCGGCAGGATGTAGATCAAAGCCAAGAGAACAAGGAAGCCGTAGATCAAACCGTGGATAAGATCTGACTTATGATCCTTAGGCTTTATTTTTGCAGAACCATTAGGAATAGACATAATTCTTGTAGAGCCTCCTTTTACATATCGTAAGGTTCAACCTTAACAAACTTGTTGATCAAGAATGTCACGATGAGACAGAGGATCAACAGAACAACACCGATAGCACAACCGTATCCGAGTTTGTTAAACTTGAACGCCTGATCGTACAGGTGCGTCGCAAGAACGTGAGCACGGTTTCCGAGGAAGCCTTCAGGGATCATGTTGTAAACGAGATCGAAGAACTTCAATGAACCGATCGCATTCAAGCTCATAGCTGTTGCAACCATTGGTCTGATCAAAGGCAATGTGATATAGAAGAAAGCCTGCGTCTTTGAACAGCCGTCCATATAAGCTGCTTCGTAGACATCATTGCTGATACCGGCCATCTGAGCCATGTAAAGCATCATTGACTGACCAACGTACTGCCATAAAGCTACGAATGAGATTACGATAATAGGAAGGATAATTGTTCCTTCTGTATTAAAGAGCCATTGAGGTCCCTTCATACAGTCATCGATCCATCCCCAGGATTCCATCATCTTATTGATACCGAGAGTCGGAGTAAATACGAACATCCACAAGAGACCGAGAGCAGCACTACTGAGTACGCAAGGCAGATAGTAAATGTTCTTGAATATATTACGGCCTCTCTTGATATTGGTCAGCAACGCTGCAAGGATGAGACCGAATAAAAGCTGAGTAACACACGAAAATACCATAAAGAACATCGAGTTCTTGAAGGCTACCTTCATGGTCTCGTCTTTTGTAAACAACTTAATGTAGTTCTTGAAACCTGCAAATTCGATCGGATAGTTCGTCTTGTAATCACAGAACGAATAGTAGATCGCCTTACAGATAGGCACAAATAATACTAATGTGAATAGAATAAAGGCCGGAGCAAGAAAAAGCACAATATAGCGTTTTCTGCGTAAAAGCTTATCCATAGATTTTTCCCCTTTAAGAATGTCAGCACCCGTGTTACCGGGTGCTGACACACACCAACTTAAATTACTTTTTTAATGTTCTTACCAAACATTCTCTTCGTAGTACTGCTGGATTGGCTTCAAAGCTTCTGCCGGATCAGTACCCTTGAAGATCTCTACGAAGCAGTTATCAAATGTTGAACCTGCCTCTGTATCGTAGAGGGACTCATTATAGAAACCGAATGTGGAGTTAGCACTCTTGAATACGTCCATAACGTACTTAAGCTCAGGAGGTGCAACTGTCTCATCATACTGAACGTTAGTTACAGGGATCTTACCACCCTTCTCTGCTGTATACTTCTGAGCTGTATCGTCTGTGAAGTACTTCATAAGAGCGATAGCTGCCTCAGGGTTCTTTGTCGTATTGCTCATGCAGAGGGAGTCGGACTTAGCGATTACGCGGTTAGGATCTGCGGAAGAACCGGATACTGCAGGGAAAGCGAATACGCCAACCTTATCTGCGAAACCTTCTTCACAGGAACCGTTGATCTGACCGATAGCCCAGGAACCCTGGATGAGGATAGCTGCGTTTCCGTTATAGAAAGCTGCTGTAGCGATATCGTTGTCGTCACCAGCTGCTGTAGGCTGGAAGTACTGGCTCAACTCCTGGATCTGCTTACCTGCTGTGATAACCTTGTCATCCATCCAGTCTGTCTTGTGATCCTTAACGTCAGAAAGGTTCAAACCATTTCTGTCGCAGAGGTAACCAGCTACCATTGAAAGACACCAAGCTGTACCAGCGGAGATCGTGATAGGTGTGTAACCCTTATCCTGCAACTTCTGGCAAGCTGTAAGGAGTTCATCAAATGTTGTAGGAACTTCTGCACCTGCATCTGCAAACATCTCTGTGTTGTAGAATACACAAGCTGCTGCGATGTTCAACGGGATACCGTAGATACCTGCACCGTTCTTTGCTTCGTCACCATATGTGCCGCCTGCAAATACAGCGTCAGATGTAAATGTCTGCTTCCAACCGTCTGCATTGAGGTAATCATCCAACTTAGCTGCTACACCAGGGATAACATAGTCGTTCATGTTAGCACCAGGTGAAACGATAAATACGTCAGGTGTCTCATTACCTGCAACGAGAGTATTCAACTTGTTGTAATACTCTTCAAGGTTGGTTGTGATAGGTGTGCAATGATACTTACCTTCATAGTCCTTGTTGAAACGATCGATGGAATCCTTGTAACCCTTTGTGATAAGGTCCTCAGATGCTTCAAGATCATCCCAAACCATGAAAGTGATCTCCTGTACTCCATCACTGGAGCCACCTTCTTTTGAACTGCTACATCCGGCCATCATTGTGACAGACATTGCTGTAGCAAGAACAATCGATAACAACTTCTTTTTCATCGGTTTCTCTCCTCCTTATTTTTAAGAGACCCGCCCCTGTTAAGCGGGCTGTTTAAGATAAAACCATTATAACGTATTATGACAGATTGTCCAACTATTTTTCGAATAAACGCAGTCTTTTATGTCAATATGTATAGTTTGTCGGGTGTTTTGTAAACGTTTGACCGTATTGCGATGTTCTTATTAATAATAATTAATAAACACGATTTAAATGATTTTCAGCATCTGTATCTCATAAATATCAAAAATTTGATTTTTACAACGGTCAATATAATGACAAATATTGCTATTTTTATGCAAATCAGTGATATTTCTCCGGCATCGAAAAAGCTCAGTTCAACAAACGCCTTGTACCCGTCCAAAACAGGAGGCAGGATAAAGTTCAGGATCTTAAAAACAGGATTCCACTCAATAAGTCCGATCTTGCACACTGTAAGGATCGAGATCAGTATGGCACCCATGACCGCATCAGATCTCTTCTTTATGATCCTGGGATGCAAAACATCGCCGATCACCATACCCGCTATTCCGCAGATAAAGATATACGGCAGTGCCATCGCAACATCATGCATATCAAGCGGCTTAAAAAACCTGTCAGGCGCAGGAAGATAGACCAATATCGGTACAATAGTCAGCACCAGCGAATAGAAAAGGCTTATTATCCCAAGCAGGAGTTCACGTGAGATATAGTAATTAACGACTGACTTTGAATGGAGCATGAGTGTCTCTTCAAATACATCATTCTCTCTCCCGTTTATGCTCATCGCAGCGAATATCCCGATAAAGAACAGGAATACTGCCGATATCAGGTAACTGCTGCAGAAATCTATCGGTGCCAGCGAGTACATGATCCCCGCAAAGCCAACGGTGGCGATCGACGGGAATGTCAGTACGGGGCTCTTAAACAAGAGCTTTAATCTCATTTTCAACAGATCGATCACATTCTTCAATTCCAACTATCTCCCATCCGTCTTCATATAATCTCATCACGCGCTCTTTAAGACGCGCTTCCTCTGTCCTCAGCTCACAGCGGTTTCCGCGCGCAGTCATCTCAGGCCACATCTTAAGCGCATCGTTATATCTGACCGATATCTTGTAGACCGTCTCGTTCGTGAGCGTTATGCGTGCAAGCTTCCCCTGCTCAATCGTGTAGACACTGTCAGAGAGTTCATCTATGAGTTTCTTCTCGTGGCAGGACATAAAGATGGTTACGCCCTTTTGGCGAAGGTCGTTGACCTTGGATATGAATACCTTCTGTGAATCCGCATCCTGACCGGAGAGCGGCTCATCCAGGAGCAGCACATCGCCCGGCGCCATCAAAGCCTGAATTACACCAACCTTCTGAAGGCTTCCCTTCGAAAGCTTATCCATCCTGGTCTTGACCATGGGATCCATGAAAAAAACATGTATGAGATCATCCGCGACCTT
>CADCPU010000360.1 GCA_902803365.1 Oscillospiraceae bacterium | reverse complement strand
GACAAGTTCGATCTGGTGATACTCGATATCATGATCCCGAAGATCGACGGCTTTGGCGTATGCGAAGTCATAAAGAAGCAGTCCGACGTTCCGGTCATTTTTCTGTCGGCTCTGAATGATGACAATTCGCAGATCAAGGGCTATGACCTGATGGCGGATGATTACGTGACCAAGCCTTTCTCGATGCCGATCTTCCTTCGCAAGATCAAGGTGCTCTTGAGGCGTAATGACGATCCTTCCAAGAGCATATCGCCGGTAGTTACTTTTGAAGATATCTCGATCAACAAAGACACGATGGAAGTCAAGGTTGCAGGAGAGCAGATAGAGCTGACTTCGCGCGAGTTCGATCTGCTGCTGACGTTCGTCAATAATCCGGGCAGGGTATATACGCGTGAGATGCTCCTGGATCTGCTGTGGGATTATAATGCGCTCGTCGATGAGAGGATCGTTGACAGCCACATCAAGAATCTGCGTCATAAGATCGGCAATGACCGCATCGAGACGGTGAGGGGAAGAGGGTACAGGATTGCCAAAAAAGTTCTTTAACAGATTGTCTTTTAAGGTCTTTATCGTCACGTTCGTCATTCAGGTACTGTCGGGCGCGCTCATCTGTGCCGTGTTCTTCTGGAAGACGCCGATGTCGTACAATTATTTTAATGAAGTTGAGACCATAAACAATAAGATGCTCGAGCTGACGGAACTGCTCAAGGATACACCGAAGGCTGAGTCGGGCCCGATCCTCGATGAGTTCATTCACGAAAATGATGTCTCGATCGCAATCTATGATCTGGACTCTTTTATCGACGGTAATAAAGACCCTCTTGGCGATTTCGGTAAATATACGCTCAAGACCAGGTCGCAGGTCGAATTTCAGTATCCCGTAAGCGATGAGATAATGCTCCAAAACGGTTCGTATAAGCTGGTGTTCAGTGACGATCCGGATGAATATGTGTTGAGGTTCTTTCATTATATAAGGCCCGCAAACCTCGCTGCTGTGTCGATCAGGGACAGCATTCCTCTGATGGCGGGGCTTATCGTGCTTGTGTCGCTGATCTGCTCCTTTATATATTCGTTTCTTTTCGCGAGGCCGGTCAGGAAGCTTAGCGAAGGATCGAGGGCGATGGCGGATCTCGACTTCAGCCGCAAGTTCAATTCGAAGCGCAAGGATGAGATCGGTGATCTCGCGCGGGATCTGGACAGGATGTCCGAAAGTCTTGATGAGAATATCACGGCGCTCAAAAACGAGATCGAGCATGTACGCCAGATGGAAGATCAGAAGGATATGTTTTTCGCGGCCGCATCACATGAGCTCAAGACGCCTGTAACTGTTCTCGAAGGTCAGATCAGAGGCATGATCGAAGGTGTCGGTCCTTATGAGAATCGCGAGGAATATCTGTCGCGCGCATTAAGGAGCGTCAAGCGTATCGAGAGCCTCATCAACGAGATCCTGACGGCATCGCGAATGCAGTCGTCGCAGGAAGTGGTTTTCGAGAGGACGGATATGGCTGATATCGTGGCCGCCAAACTCGAAGAGGCTGAGGATCTCTTTACCATCCGTGATATCGTTGTTGAATGCGAGCTCGAAAATGATCTTTTCTTCTCAGGCAACAGGGAACTCACCGGCCTGGCGCTTAATGCGTTTATAAGTAATGCGGTCTTCTATTCCAAGGAAGGCGCGACGATCAAGGTCAACGCTCAGCATAAGGACGGCGAGATCGAAGTCAGCATCAGGAATCGTGATGCGCATATTGATGAGAAGGATCTGCCGCATCTTTTCGAGCCGTTCTACAGGAGCGATGCATCGAGAAGCAGAAGGACGGGCGGCAGCGGGCTCGGACTCTATCTTGCCAAGCTCATAATCACGAAGCAGGGCGGAGAGTGCTCTCTCATTAATGACGGCGCAGACGTTCTTGCGACCGTAAGTTTCAACTCCATATAAAATCCACAAAGACTTCCTTTTGGCTCCATCTTGGACAGCTATCATCTGAAGCATAGCTTTTACGGAAAGGAAGTCTTATCATGAAAAGATTTATAGCAGGTTTTATGGCGGTCGCTGTTATGGCAGGCCTTGCAGGATGCAGCAAAGTTCCGGTTAACGAGACGGAGGTAAGTGTCGCTCAGCAGGAGGCGGAAAGTTCAAAGTCGGAATCCCCAAAGCCGGAAGGGCTTGTCGATCACATGACGGATAAGGAGAAAGAGAAGACGCGTGAGGTCGACTTAAAGCTCCTTGATATGGCAGGTGGCAGCAGCGATAAGATCAAGACAGGGATCAGCTATGAAGTTTGGAATCCTGAAGATTATCTGGCGGATCTGGAATTGCATAAAGATGAATTGACGCAGGACGATTATGAGTTTGCCTACAATGATATAATCGATGAACCTGAAGACTATACGAACAGGATAACAGGCATCATTTATCATGGCGATCTTGAATACTGGTTTCTTCCTTCGGCGGATTACGACGGCGGTGAAGGGTATGCGGATATCAGAGGATATAACCCCGATACCGAAGAAATGTTTTATGAAAGGGTCGAGTTTGAAGATTACGACTCCATGAAGGTCAAGTTCCGTGAGACGATCGATCTTATTTGCGAGAAGGGACTTCAGACCAAGGGCGCTGACGATCTTTATAATGAGGCCGTCGATATCATGGATGTTTTGAGCGACGGGAATGCGGTGAAGCTTGAGCCGGGATATATCGATGAACATATGGATGAACTCTACGGTAACCTCGACAAGGATGAGACTGCCAAATGGGAATTCGACAAGGATGCTGTCACAGCAATAAAGGATGACATCAAGGAATATGAATTCTACGATGAGGAACTGAACAGGAAGTTTATAGTCCACGTCATAACGCCTCCGTCATATGATGCGGATAAGGCTTACGGGGCGCTCGTCATGACGGATGCGATCTGGAGGTTCAATGATGTGACAATGCTCTATAAGGAGATGGAAGAAGGACACGGTACGCCTTATATCATGGTCACGGTGAGCCAGGATTATTCGGTCGATAACGGAGACAACGACGTAAGGTCGGATATCTTCTGTGTGCATAAGAAGGAGTTCCTGGATTTCCTGACTGATAACATGATGCCTTATCTGGCGGAGAGGTATGAGATCGATCTTGGGACGACATGCCTGTTCGGTCATTCGCAGGGAGGGATATTCTCGCACTATGCGGCTTTCGTGAGCGATACATATGAGAATCAGCCGTTTGCGACTTACTTTATCGGAAGTCCGGCGTTCTGGACACCATACTTTACCTGTCTGCCTGACTGGGAAGATTACAAGAACGAGTATGGGTATTTTGACCGCAACGAGACGTTTGATAAGAGATTGGTGATATCCGGAGGCAGCGATGAGGATAAGGATTATGAGGAGTACTATGGTGAGAATGACTCTACTCTTGAGGGAATCGCGCATCTGAAGGAGCGTCTTGATCAGCACGGAGTGACTTCTTATGAATATCAGATTTTGGAGGGGAATCATTACAACTATATTTCTAAACTTTTAAAACAATTTGTAAATGAGAATTGATGATATTAGTGATATAATACTGGTAAGTCTGAAGGACTTAATATGAATAGATCTGAAAACGGGAGGTGACACTATGCCACTTACGGAAGCACAGAAGGAACAGCTTAGAGATTGGTACGACAGATTTTATGAGGTGCGCGATAAGCTGAACAAAGAACACCCGGATGCCAGTATTGAGGAACTTGCAGTGATGACAGAGGAGAAGATCGGACCAAAGCCGACATTCTTCTGATAAGTAATAGATTTAGCTAAAAAACTTCAAGCTTCTCTGCTTCGGCAGGATCGTCTGTTAAAAAGACGATTTGAGAAGTGCGGTCAATATCGGGACATAAGTAACAAAAAATTCATAAATTAACCCTCGACGCATTTTGCGGATCGAGGGTTTATTTATGTTTATATATTGACTTTTAAGAAAACTTGTACACGTGGCCGTCTTTGGTGACCTGCTTGATGAATCTGTCTGCTTCATCAGAGAGTTCCTCAACGAGGTCAGTATCGATGTTGTGACCGCAGTTGGAATACATAACGAGCTTGCAGTGCGGCAGAGCCTTGGCTGTCCTCATCATGAGTTCCGGTGTACTGATCGGGTCGTCGGTCGCTCCGAGGATGAGCGTCGGGACCTGAATTGTCTTCAGCGCCTCGATCAGTTTCTCTTCAGTCTTGTACTTCATGAGCGGCCTGCCGTAGTCGATCGCTTTCTCGCGCGGATCGGGTTCAGGGTTGCCCTTGATGTGACCTTCGCGGAAGAGTCTTCTCTCTTCGCGCCTCGGATCGTTATCGATCGGCGGATCCATCGGAGGGATCTCTTTTATAATGCCCGACAGGAGCATCTGGCGGTAGGACATGCTGCCTTCTGCGAGGCTGTGAGGTCCGGGAACGCATGCGACAAATCCGGTGACGCGCTCCGGATTATTGAGCACAAGATGCCAGCCGACACCGGCACCGTGGGATGCACCCATATAGATGAACTTGTCGATCTTGAGTTTGTCTGCTACCTTGATGACGTCGCTCGCGAAAACATCATACCAGCCCTCACCATAGTCTTCGGTCACATAACTTGAAGGTGCGAATCCTCTTAAGGTGATACAGATGACATGATAGCCCTGGCGTGCGAGGTGCTGCTGCATGCCGAATGGGAAAAATCCCACCTGAGCCGAGATGATGTATTTATCGCCCCAGCCGTATTCTTCGTAGCTGAGCTTTACGCCGTTTTCGATAGTCATGAAATGCTGCCACATCTCGCGCATAACGCCGAAGTATGAAGGCGGCATATTTGTCTCATATTCTGAATCAGGATAGTCAGGAGTCCATTCGTCGATGTCGCATTTGGGAACGACTGTCTCAAGGACGCTGTAGTAAGCCTTCTTGGCTTTGGACTTGCCCTCGAAGAGCAGCGGGTGGCTCGTCTCCTGCCTGAAGTTGGTGAGCCAGGAATTCTCGTCCAGGAGATTCCAGAAGGTTACGCATGTGACATTTGCCTTGCCTTCGTCCTTGGCTCTCACGATGATCTCGAAGAGTTCCTTATATCTTGCGGCGAGCTTTTCCATTGACTCGTCCGATGCGTCGTTGTTGTGGATGTCGAGCTCCGTCATCTGGATCTCGAGGCCGAGCGCGCCATACATATGAAGAGCAGTCTCGTAGAGCTTAAGGTCCGGATCTTCCATCGTGAGGTGAGACTGCATGCCCATGCCGTCTACCAGGTTCTTTTCCATGAGCGGCTTTAAGACCTTGCTGATAATGAGGTCGCGCTTCCACTCTTCGAAAGTATTGTAATCGTTATAGAAGAGCTTGACTTCAGGTGCAACATATTTGCGCGCGAACTCGAAAGCCTTGATCACGAAGTCCGTGCCTACCGTCTCTGTCCAGAGGGACTTACGGAAATCACCTTCGTCTATTACTTCATTTACGACGTCCCAAGCGTAGATGATGCCCGGATAGTTTTCCTGCACGAAAGTCAGGACGCCCTTGATATAGTTTTCGAGCCTCGTGAGCATCGTATCTCTGTCAGCGAGCGCTTCGCCTTCGTCGTAGTTGACGTGGAAGAACCACTTCGGTGTCTGGTTGTGCCAGACGAGTGTATGGCCGCGCATCGGGATGCCGGTCTTCTTGGCAAACTCGAGATAAGGGATCGCGTAGTCAAAGCGGAGCTTGGGGTCAAGGCCGTAGGTATTAGGATCGTCCATGTTCGCCTTGGGGTCCAAGTAAAACATCGGCTTCATGTCGTTTTCGCATGTGAAGCTGTTGAACTGGTCCAAGAGGAGCTTCAGGTTGGCCGGCGTCTCGAGGTTCATGCGCGAGATGGCCGCACCTATCTTAAATCTTGATTGAAAAGCGGTCTTAAGGTTCATTTCCTATTCCTCCCTCTGTTAGTAGATATATAGTACCACAGAGGAATGTTATTTATTTACTTAAGTACTACCAGATTTCTGTTCCTGGCTTTTTGACCGTTGGTCTTTTTGCTGTTGATCCTGTCTTCGTTGGCGTGCTTTACGATAAGTGCTCTGTCACCTTCGTTTACTGCGTTAAAGATCCCGTATGGCAGGGCGTAGCGGCCTTCAAAATTGTCGGGCTCGTTTACGATGACAACGTAGGATCTTGAGTTTTTGCGGTGTACGATCTTCTTCTCAAGTATCGTGGTCTCAGCGACTTGATAGTTGCCGTTCCTGATATCCCTGTTGATAACTGTCATTGACCAGACGATCGCGATGTGGATCATCACGATAGCCAAAAGAAGTCCGCCAAAGCCGATAAGCTGAAAGATCTTGGCGTTGTCATGGGTTATAAGGGCGCCGCCAAAAAGGACTTCGAGTCCAAGGAAGATAATGTTGGCGACTATAAGTCCTTTGCCCTTCCTAGGGAGAAGTTCTTCCTTGATAAGTTCGCGCTCGCTCGCGGTAGGAGCTCTGAAATCTGTTGCGGCTCCGATGGACAAGCCGTAGTCCTTGCGCTCTGCCTGCGCCTTTTTCCTGTCCTTTGATATCAGGATGCAGGCAATGACGATCATTATGATCGGAGCAACTATCTTGAAGAGCCTGATTGCTAATTCTGATGCTGACATATATCTATCCTCCGCAGACTATTATACCCATTGCTATATAGCGTTCAATATACTCAATGTCGGATTTTTTTGATATAATGGTGCTCGGTGCGCGAAATAGCGCAGAGAGGACAGAATGTATGGATGGATTAACGGTAAAGCATAACGAACTCAGCGCAGAAGAATTTATCTACCTTTGGGAATCGGTCTGGGGACCGGGCCCGTCGCTCGAGCAGACCAAGCTCGCGATGGAGCACACGCTGTTCCGCGTTTCCGTTTATGACGGCTACAATATCGTTGCCATGGCCCGCATGATCGGCGACATGGGTCTTGATTACTACATCAAGGACGTTATCGTCCATCCGGACTACCAGGGCAGAGGTGTCGGCCAAAGGCTCATCGAGGAACTGCTCGAGTTTATCCGTTCCAACGGAGTCAAGGGAACTTCAGTATATGTCGAGCTCGCCGCGATGCCTGATAAGGTGCCGTTCTACGAGCGATTCGGATTCGATCAGAACGCAGCGCAGCGACTTAAGATGATGTATGGTATTTGACAAGTACCGCCTAAACGGGCGGTATTTTTTCTTGCAATTAGAATCCGCCCGATATCATTAGCGATACCAAGCGGATACTACAAAAAACACAAAACCCAAAATCCGGCCTTTAATTCTATTCTAAATATATCTGCGGCACTCTTGCACCGCTTACCGAATGCACTAATAGAATGTAGCATCCGCTATAAAAAATCAAGATATCTAAACAAATTTGTGTAAATTTGTACAATTATTGTCAGAAAATTGTGGCGAAATCACAGTGTCGTTCCCCTTTGACATATGTGGACTGTGCTATAATCAGCGTATGGAATACAGCGTATTGATAATAGATGATGAGGTCGAGCTCGCTGAGTCGACCGCCGAATATTTCAATCTTTTCGATGTTCCCGCGGCATGTGTGTTTACGGGGGACGATGCCCTTGCATTCTTAAAAGAGAATACCGCCAAGCTCATATTGCTCGATATCAACCTGGGAACTGCTTCACAGTCTGATTCCAAGATCACGTCAGGATTTGAGCTTTGCAAGATCCTGAGAAAGACTACGGATATCCCGATCCTGTTCGTAAGTGCAAGGTCGAGTGACGACGATATGGTCGTGGCGCTCAATATCGGAGGCGACGATTATATAACCAAGCCTTTCTCACTCAATGTCTTGTATGCGAAGGTCAAGGCCGTATTGAAGCGCTACTCGTCTGACAGGCCGGCTGCGGTCGGTGATGAGGCGCTGGTATTCGGAGACATAAGCGTTGATACTTCCGCGGGTATCGTCACGAAGAAGGGCGTTGAGGTCGATCTTACTGCGGTGGAGTATAAGCTTTTGGTCTATCTCGTAAATAACAGGAATAAGGTCGTAAATAAGCAGGATATATTCGACAAGGTGTGGGAGGACAGTTTTGTTTCCGACGGCACTTTGAATGTTCATATAAGGCATCTGAGGGAGAAGCTCGAGGAGGATCCCAATGAGCCGATGTATATCAGGACGGCGCGCGGCAGAGGATACATCTTTAAGGTAGAAGAATGAAAAAGAGATTCATCTTTGTTTGCATACTCATGACGTTTATGCTCCTGATCCCGATCCTTTTTCTCAATAAGAAGGTCGATGCGGAATATGAGAAACTGAACGGTGCGGACGTAAATCAGCTCCTGCATGAGATCGTTGACGATTGGGAAACCATAGAGGCAGATCCTTCGGAAGTAAAATACAACAAATACAACTTTGATTATGCCGTCATCGATAGCGATGGCAGAGTAGTCTTAAGGACCAAGGCTGACATGCCGGAAGATATCGGCAGGGCGACGACCGAGAGGTGTACGATCCGCGATATCGAGATCGAGGGCGAGGAAGTCGGAAAGCTCCTGATCGATAATGATATTAGTAAGTACAGGGAACAGATCTATATGCAGTACGGAAAGGCATATATCGTCTGTGCTGTCTTTGAAGCGGTTATAATCATCATCTTCCTGATATGGGTATATATAGCGGTCATCAAGCCGTTTGAAAAGCTCAGACAGTTTGCGACGAATATCTCTTCGGGCAAGCTCGATATACCGCTCGATATGGACCGCGGCAATATGTTCGGTGCCTTTACCGAGAGCTTTGACATCATGCGTGAGGAGCTTCAGACTGCAAGGCAGAAGGAGTATGAGGCGCAGCGAAGCAAGGTTGAGCTCATAGCTCAGCTGTCGCACGATATCAAGACACCGGTAGCTTCCATTAAGGCGATGAGCGAGCTTTTGGCTGCTATGTCGCAG
>CADCPU010000359.1 GCA_902803365.1 Oscillospiraceae bacterium | reverse complement strand
TTTCGAACTCAGGGCTGAAGATAAATCCCTGAGCGACTTCAGCGCCTGTTCTTCTGAAGGAATAGAGCTCATCAGACCAGTAGGCGGATCCTTCTGCTTCAGGCTCACGGTCGAGAACGAATCTGTATATACGCTCAACGAACGAGAGGATCTGATCATCCGTTACATTATGCTTTTTTGTATTATTATTCGGCCTTGGTGTCGGAGTTGGAGTTGAAGTATTAACAGGTTGATTATTAACAGGCGGAGTATAAGGCGTTCCGTCTGTTCTCTTTGCATATGATGCAGCTTCGTCGAGCGTGAATATTCCTGCCACACCCCTGTTAAGATCATTTAATGTCATCCTTCCGTGAGGATAACAATGATCACCTTTTCGTTCCAAAACGCTGAACTGCATAGCCCATGTGAATGCACCCCAACAGTAGTAATCGATATCATAGAAGTCAACATACCAGTCTGTCCTGCCATAGTCATAGGCTGTTCCCTGATCACAGAGTTTCGCAAATCTGTGAGCCATAAGAGCAAAATCCTGACGCGTGATAAGCTCATCCGGATGGAATGTATCGGAACAAAGATCCGGAGCTCCGAAGCAGATGTTATGATCTTCTGCCCACATGATCGCATTGGCATAAGGTGAACCCGCGATATCGGTAAATCTGGAGCTGCCGTCTGTTGCAGGAGAACCGGCTCTTTCATAGAGCGCCTGAACTGCCTGTCCGCGGGTAGCAAACTGCTCTGAACCTGTGTAGCCGTCATTAGGATTTACATATACATCAGGAGCATCATTGCCGTTAAAGCTGGCGTTGATCCTCGTGCCTTTATCAAGACAGATCTCATAGATGAGATTATTGAAAATCTCATTTGTTCCGCCGTAATCGATTGTCTTGGAATAGACATCGCCCAGATGCGACTCGTCAGCGTAAACGCCATCATTATATGTAACACAGAGACGATAGTTATTGCTGATATCGATGCTGTTGATGCTGCTCATACCGAACGCGTAAAGATGATAGAGCTTAGGGTTGTGAGACAGGTCGAGCTTTCTAAGAGATGTATCCAATTCTACATTAAGGTATTCAAGTCTCGGGTTATTGGACAGATCTAATGACTTAAGTCCGCCGTTATAGCTGCAGATAAGATTCATGAGCTGCGGATTATGAGTTACGTCGAGCTTGGTAAGACCTGTTTTCGCGCAGTTGAAATACTCGAGACCTTTAAGGCTGCTGATATCAACATTACCGAGATTTTTGTTGTTCCATATATCCAATCGCTTAAGATAAGGATTATTCGATACATTGATCGATCTTAGGTCGTTATCGAAAACATTCAGTTCGCATAGATAAGGATTATTGGATACATCAATTGAAGTAAGACCGCAATCACTCGCGAAAAGATGCTCAAGTAACGGATTCCCGGTTACATCAAGATTCTTCAGATTCGGATTTAAATTGCACTCGATATATGCCATCTTCGGATTATTCGTAAAGTTGATGCTCTGAAGCTTGCATTCGAAGCAATATACCCATGTAAGACTGGGAGCGTTCGAAAAATCAAGCGACGTAAAATCATTGCCCGAACACCAGACACCGTTGATATTCGGATTACCTGACAGATCGAGCTCCGATATATGATTGTTCTTACACCAAAGTCCGCTGAGATCACTAAAGAACTCGATACCCTTAAGCGAATAGATATTCAAGCTCTCACAATGGACATTACGTATCTTCGTGATCTCACCCGCACTGAGATAGCCGTTGTAGTCGGTATCAAATGCCGATTGGACATAAGATCTGAAATTTGGATCAGGGAAGTTCACTTCGTTAATGGCAACATCCCCTGCTGCCCTGACACTTCCTGCACAATAAGACGGGACTACGATCGCCGCACATAACAAAGCGGCCAATGACCTTGACAATTTTTTCATACCCATAACCTTCCTTCAAAAAAAACAACCCCGATATCGCTATAAACGATACGGGGTCGATATTGGTGCGGATGACAGGACTTGAACCTGCACTTGGTTGCCCAAACTAGCACCTGAAGCTAGCGCGTCTGCCAATTCCGCCACATCCG
>CADCPU010000358.1 GCA_902803365.1 Oscillospiraceae bacterium | reverse complement strand
TCTTTCTCAGACTCGGCAAGAGCGATCCAAAGTCTTCTCCATGTCTTAAACTTCTTGTCAGGAGAAAAGATATACTGCATCTCCTTACTTGCGTAACGGGAATTAAGCGGACTTTGATATGTATCGTTCATTTCAGGCCTCCAATAATTTATTTACTGCACAGAGTTTAGCACATAATGTGAATACTTGGACAGCCTTTTCGATATCTTCGAGAGATGGGAAGCTTGGAGCGAATCTGATGTTGGAATCCTGAGGATCCTTACCATATGGATATGTAGCGCCTGCAGGAGTAAGAGCAACACCGAGTTCCTTACACATATTGACAGTAGCCTTAGCCGTGCCCGGGAGAACGAAAACACTTACGAAGAAGCCGCCCTTAGGCTCGTGCCAGTGGCAGATGTCTGTACCGTCGAGCTCGTTGTGAAGAACGGAGATCGTCTTCTCGAACTTAGGACGGAGGATATCAGCGTGCTTCATCATTCTCTCCTTGATGGACTCGAGATCCGGGAACATCACGGAGTGAGCAAGCTGGTTGATCTTGTTGCTGCAGATAGTCTGGATACCGATAGTCTTTACTGCCTCAGCAAGGTTGTCCTTATTGGCAGCCATGCAAGCAAGACCTGCACCTGCAAAGGAGATCTTGGAAGTTGAAGCAAACTCGTAAACTCTGTTTGCATTGCCGAACTTCTCGCAAAGGCCGAGCATATCAGGAACACTGCCCTGAACGGACTTATCAGCATAGAGGTGATGTACGACATAAGCGTTATCCCAGAAGATCCTGAAGTCCTTAGCGCCTGTCTTCATCTTTGCAAGTCTCTCGCATGTCTCAGCGGAGTAAACGATTCCGTCAGGATTGCTGTATACAGGGATGGACCACATACCGAGGACCTTAGGGTCCTTAACGAGCTCTTCAACGATATCCATATCAGGACCGTTCTCTGTCATAGGAACAGCGATGAGCTCAAAACCGAGCTTCTCTGTTACCTTGAAGTGTCTGTCGTAACCCGGTGTAGGGCAAAGCCACTTTCTGCCTTCGATCTGGAACCAAGGCTTCTCGGAATCGATCTCACCGAAAGCGCAAGCTCTCATAAGTGTATCGAACATGAGGTTAAGGCTTGAAGCGTTACCTACGAAGATATTCTCAGCCTTTGTATCAAGAATCTGAGCAAAGAGTTCCTTGATCTCGATAAGACCTGTCGGAGCACCGTAATTTCTGCAATCGAAGCCTTCCTTGGACTTAAATCCTGTCTTTGCTTCCAAGCCCTCGAAAAGGTCATTTGTGAGGTCGAGCTGCTGTGGAGCAGGATTTCCTCTCATCATGTTAAGGCTCAGATTAAGGCTCTTGCACTCGTCATACTGCTTCTCAAGATCTGCTTTGAGAACCTTGAGTTCATCTTTTGACATATCCTTGTATGCTTTCATTACGGTCCCTCCATTTTGCGACATCAAACTCATGAAATTGCATTTTTGCTTATAAAACAAATAAAATCTTGAAATATTATATTAATAATGCAAGTTTAATTCAACGAAAATTCAAGGCGCAGGATATTTTCTACACTTTGGTCAAATAAAGCATTATTCTAACTTGTTTCATCAACAATATGTCTAAATGGTCAGATCTCGAAGATGTCTACAGAGAGCACATTCCCTGCCCTGTCGATCACGACCGAGCCGGCATCGAAAACGATATCATTGTCATAAAGGCCATATCTTGCAATAAGATAATTAGTGCATTTTCGGATCTTGTGCATCTTAGATTGAGTGATATAAGATTCGGGCGCACCATAATTACTTATATTGCTCGCTCGCCTCGTCTTAACTTCAATGACGTGTACTACATTGTCCTTCTGAGCAACAACATCAAGTTCGCCCACATTATGTACGGCAAAATTCCTGACTATGATCCTATAGCCTTCTTTGACGAGCTTATCACAGACCGCATCTTCTCCGGTCTTTCCTGAAATATTATTATCCATATATGTATTATCCCCATTGTGCAAAAACACTTTAATGATTGGATTATACAACAGAATACAGACATAAAAAAACACTGCCTCAAAAGCGAGACAGTGTTTGTAAGATCAATTTATTTCAAATCATCTCAGTCCGTTGCTGTTGGAATAGTAGATGAATTCCGGTGCACCGGAGAAACCGTCGATAACGTCTGCATATTCAGTCATATTATCTACCCAGTAAGCAAGACCTTCTTCATCAGGCTCTCTGCCGAGCATGATGCTGTAGATCTGAGTTACGAATGTCAGCTTGTCATAACCGTATGAAGCGTATTCATCCGAATAAACAAATGCCTTGATAGCATCAGCGCAAGATACTTCACCGTTTGTAAGGCTCATTGCCCAATAAGCGAGACCTTCTTCTTCAGGCTCTCTGTTAAGGAGCACTGTATAAAGATCGGTAGCAACCTTCTTTGCACCTTCGGAAGCATTGGA
>CADCPU010000357.1 GCA_902803365.1 Oscillospiraceae bacterium | reverse complement strand
CCGTAGCGCGATCTGTCTTTTTGTGTTCTTTGTTTCCCATTCTCATACTTTACCTGCCAATCTGAAAATAAGATAAGATAGACCCAATACCACAGGCTGATGTACGAGATAGATCACCAACGAATGACGACCGATAAACTGAAACGGGCGCGTAAATGCCTTAAATGCCTGAGGCGCATCCTTAAAAGCCGACTTCTTATCTTTATAACACAGCCTTCCGACCACCGCACCTACAAGGAAAACACCGACCCAAGGTATAAGCGGCATATAATCTCCCATAGTTGGAACAGTCTTTCCGTAAATACCCAACGGCAGGAGCCAGTTCCCGCTTACGGTATGGTGAAGTCTTCTTATCTGCGTTCCCACCATCATGATCCATATTCCGATAAAGGTCATAAAAATGTTGACCTTGACCGGATCGATCTTAAACTTCTTCTCGATAAAGGAGATCAGGCTGTAAAGCAATATGCTTATGGCAAGAACGTGAATAACATTTATCAGGATAAAACATCCGAGGTCAAAGAATTTATCGGCAAAATATGTCGTGACAGTGATCACGATGCCTACTATGAGCAGTTTTAATCCGCGTTTTACATTGTTCCTCGAAAATGTACAGCATACGCCTGATATCCCGACAAATATACTCAGGACCAAAGGTTCCCAAAATGTCCAATAGATCTGGCCGTCCAGATAATCGAAAACATTCAGAGAAAAGATATATCGCATATCATATGTGAAATGCATTATGACGACCCAACAAAGAGTGATCCCACGCAGGAAATCCAATTCAAAGGCACGGTCCTGTCCTTTTGGCATCCTTATGCCTCCTCAACGATGCAACTTCCGATAGCCGTTGCAAATACGGCATCATCAGGCACGATATAGTTGATATTGTACAGATTGCCAAATGCGGCACTCGTCTCAAGGCACTGAGGCATTGTAGTGAGCTGACCCGTAAGAACCACATCATTAATGCCGGCATTTCTCGCAGCAAGTACAGACATAGTACCGATCGACTGGTAAACGAGGTTCATAATTCCCTTGATCTTATCTTCTTTTGAAAGATCGTCGCTGTTCTTACCGAAATTTGATGCTGTCGTATCCATAGGAAGGCCCGGGATCTCACTTTTTGAAATATCTCCGATCGTAAGATCTACCTTATTTATATCACCGAGGGAGGCCATCTCAGACAATTTCTCGGCATCATCCACATGAATAACGGAATTCGCAAGACCTACAAGAGTTCCGCCTCCAACACCTGAACCTATGATATGTCTTACTCTCTCATATGAGGCATCAAGATATGCAGTACCTGTTCCCATACTTACGACAACTGCATGCTTAAGACCTGAAAGATATAATCCGCCAAGTCCCGTTGCCATAAATTCAGTTACGATCCTGGTCTTGATACCGAGAATGGAACCGGAAGAAAAAGAAGAACCGACTCCAGTCATATTGACCTGTTCAACATCGGAAAGTTCAAGTCCGTTCTCATCGATAAGACGACCTAAAGCACCGAATGCCGAAGTTATCGGATCATTAGCCTTAACGACACATTTGGCGATAAGCTTATTGTCCTTCATTCCGACTATCTTAGTGGTACTGCCGCCTACATCTAACCCAACTACGATTCCCATTATTTTTTACCTCAAATTAAAATATGCCCCGCTACCAAGCGGAGCATATTTATTATACAGAAAATATCAGCTAATTACCAATTATCGAACTGGAATGAACCAGATCCGCCACCTACTGTGATATCAGTTGCCTTCAAGTGTGGTACATATACTGAACCGGCATAATCATAACCGTTCTCAACATACAGACCATCCATAGAAGGAATTGAAGTATCCTTAACTGTGAATACGTAATCAACTACACCGTTTGCCTTGATATCATAAGTAAAGGACAATGTCCACTTATTCTGAGAACCATCAGGAATAGTCTTGTACTGCTCAAGATTGAAGAGCGGAGCTGAATTCAAGCAAAGCTGGTTGCTTGCATTGACATCGATTACATTAGAACCGGAACCCAGCTTCTTAGCATTCTGAATTGTGTTTTCAAAAGCCTTACCATTAAGCATTGCGTAATCCGCAAGGTCATTGATAGAAGAAACATTATTATGAGACTTAACTACCAATACAATTACCGAGAAGAAGATTGCAATGGACATAATGAAAATTGCAACTGCAAGAAGCATCTCGACCAAGGTAAAAGCTTTTTTATTCTTAAAAAACCTTTTCATATAAACCTCCAAGATCAAGGACCTACATAGACCTTACAGTCAGTGCAGAACCATCTGTGTGATGGAATATCATTCTTATCTCGTGCGAGAGTGTCCTTGTGATGGCAATTAGGACATTCAAGATCCTTAGGCAAGCAATAAGAAATTGCAAACTTGGAACTTGTTGCTGCACCTGATTCTGTGTAAGCAGAAGAGAATGTAGGAACTGTAAGTGTCTGTGCACTCCAAGTATTAACTGAGAACTTAGGGTTACCTACAAGTCCTGTCAATGCAACGTCAAGTGCACTTCCGCTTGCGATATTACCATTCTTGCCGCGATGAGCAGCGATTGTATTGTACATTTGTGAAGAATTTGCTGCCGCATTCTGTGCATATACTTTTGTATTGCCGGAATATGAATATGTAGACATAAAGCCCTGCATAATCATTACGGAAGCTATGAGCATGATCGCCATAGCAAGCAAAACTTCCAAAAGTGAAAATGCTTTTTTATTACGAATCATAATTGCCTCCCACTTAGCCACCGAAATTATAGTCGTTTTTCATACGTTCGATACGATCATGAGATCCCATCGTAGCTACCTGACTGGATACTTTATCTGACGCATCGCGTGCCGCACCCATAAATACGGAAATATCCAACATCAACACAGCTGCCAGTACGAGGATTATAAACAGTACTAATACCATTTCAAGCAATGTGAAACCTGTTTTATTAGATTTACTTATTTTCTTCATACAGACCTCCAGTACACATACCTGTTATGGTATTGTAACATATTTTTGCGAGTTTTACCATACCAATATCAATAATTAAAAACCTGGAATAATTACGAAAAAAATAGGGGGGATTTCCTCCCCCCTACCTTTTATTACTTCGTAATAGAATGAGTGTTTAACTCGTTATTACATTGTTCCACCGATCTCAGCGAGTACAGCGTTTGTAGAAGCATTGTGGCTGTCAACAGCAGATGTAGCTTCCTTTGTCTTCTCAAGGATAGAACCAACACCGATGAGAATAACTACTGCAAGGATGAGGATGATAGCGATAACGAGAACCATCTCTACGAGTGTGAAACCCTTCTTGGACTTTGAAATCTTTTTCATAAGAAAATTCCTCCTAAAAAATTGTTTTATTGAGTTTGTAACTGTATTATAACACGTCATTTCACAATTGCAACCCCTTTTTTGAACTTTTTTCACTTTTTTTTCAAAATTGGGGAGAAAATGTGAAAACGTTGTTAAGCTGCCGGCTCGTCAGCACCTGCGTCAGCGCCTGCATCAGCGCCCTCGCCAGGGACTTGAGCTGTCTCGCCCTCGAATGTAGGCTCGTAAGTCGCAGCATAGGACTTACCTTCTTCATCATACAAACTTGTATTATTAGCTGCGATATCAGAAAGGATAGCTGCAGAGAAGTAAGATGCAAACGGTCTGTCCTTGAAATCAGACAATGCCTTAGGAGCGATCTGGACACCGAAGTATGCGCTTGCCTCGTTTGTATTGATGAGAGGCATACCGATAAGACCACCGGCGCAATCAACATTTTCTTCGCCTTCCCATACGAACTTAGTCTGTCTGCTGTCTTTAACGTCGAGAAGTCTGCTGCTTGCAAGATCTGTAGAGAAGCAGTCGATCTCAGCCTTAAGATTAAGGAAACCTACTGTGGAATCCTCAACGGAACAGCTGTGAACCTTAACGCATGTAGGGAACTTCTTGCTGATCTCATCAAGAGCATTGATGAATTCATCGTAACCCTTGACCTG
>CADCPU010000356.1 GCA_902803365.1 Oscillospiraceae bacterium | reverse complement strand
GATGACGAGCAGCCTGTCAGGAGCTGATGCGAGCATCCTTGCTTCGATCAAGGCATTCCTTCTTAAGGATATATATATTATGGTGAATGCTCCTTTTGTAGGAGTCAGCAAGATCTTCGGTACGAATTTCAGTCTGCATCTTTCCAAGGCCATCATACCTTGTGCACTGATCTTCTACGTTATCCTTAAGCTCATCAGATTCTACAGCGACGCATTCGCCGCTGAGAAGATGGCACCTGCACCTTCCGCATTCGGCAAGACGGAGGAAACTTCTGAGGAGGATAAGAACCGTAAGCCTGATATCTTCGGAACTGTCATCTCCAAGCCTGTAAGCGAAGATACAGTCGTTAATGCAGGTAATGTTGCTGCAGCCGCTGCTCACCAGCGTGAAGGACACGTTACGGATAAGACTCTTATCAGGAGACGCTCAAATACGAATAATCAGAAATCTGTTCCGAACAGGAAGAAGCAGGCGATCGATCCTGCTGCGCAGCGTGAACAGATACCTGCACCGAATCCTGCTCCGTCTGTCAGGGCGCCGCAGATCAACCTTGGTGCTATCGCAGGTCAGCCGCCTGTCCAGCCGAGACCGCAGCCGAGACCACAGCAGCAACCTGTAAGACAGCCGCAACCGATGCCACAGCAGGGACAGCCGATCAGGCCGTCGCAACCGCAGCAGCCAAGGCCACAGCCTCAGCCTATGCAGGCTCAGCAGCCGCAGCAACCGAGACCGCAGGCGCAGCCACAGCCTCAGCCACAGAGGGCTCCTGTTCAGCAGAAACCTTCGCAGCCGCAGCCTTCTGCGAATAATGTCATCAACTTAGGTCCGCCGAAGTCGGATAACAAGTAAGAAGACATTTATCAGATCAGCATATAATGCGATATTTTGATATTCAAAATACCTTGCAAAGATACGCTTGTCCTTGTAGAATTAGAGGGCAAAAGTGAATTAACGGAGAGTTATATGGCTAAGAATCAGACGTTCTGGAAAAGATATCTGACAAACAGTGACGATATTAAACTTGAAAAGAAGGAAGACATCGACGCTCTTGAAGAGGGTCTTGAGAGTCTTTCATGGCACGAAGGTGCGAGCAGGGTCGTAAAGCAGATCAAGAAGACTCCGGCAACACTCGGTGAGGAGATCGGTAACTCGGTTACACACGCAGTCATGGCTGTCTTCTTCCTCGGTATGATCCCTTATGCATCGATCAGAGCATTTTCGAACGCTCCTGCCGGCAAGGAAGCCCTTGATGCTTTCGGAATCGCTGCATACATGATCACATCATTTTTGATGTTCCTTGCATCCACATGGTACCATTCGACAAAGCGCGGTACATCTCACAAGTACGTAACGGGCAAGCTCGACCACTGCATGATGTTCGTATGTATCGCAGGAACATATACACCTATCTGGCTCTCTCTTATCGGAGGCGGCCTCGGAATCGGAATGTGCATCGCACAGTGGTGTCTCACTCTTGCAGGAGTACTCTTTAAGTCCCTGATGTATGCGAAGTCGAAGGCAAGCAAGATCATCTCTTGGACAATATATATCCTGTCCGGATGGCTCATCATCTTCTGCGCATCGGCTTTCTTCCACGCTGCATCGCGTCCGTGCTTCTGGCTTGTTATCGCAGGAAGCCTTTGCTACACGGTAGGTCTTATCTTCTTTGCAGGTAAGTACAAGTTCGCACACATGGTATGGCACATCCTCCTTGATTTCGGAGCTATCTGCCACTTCATCGGAATCGTCGGTTTCCTGAGATAAGACAATATAGATAAGAATAAACATAGTCCGTTTTCGAGCACTTCGAGAACGGACTTTTTATATTAAAACATATCTCGGCATCACAAACTGTTTCTTTTGTGACAGAAAACGAGGGCGTTTTGGGGAATCGCGAGGCATTCGCGCTCTGTTTTTCCGTTGTCATGTCGGCTTATATATCAGGAGTTTTCCTCATATACTTGAATCAAAAGAAATGTAAGGAGGAATGCTTATGATAAATAATCGAAAAGCAGCGATAATAGGATGCGGTTTTGTAGGGTCTTCTTCCGCCTTTGCCCTCATGCAGAGCGGACTGTTCTCTGAGATCGCGCTCCTTGACGCAAATAAAGAAAGGGCAGAAGGGGAGGCTCTTGATATATTCCACGGTACACCGTTTGCCGCAGGCCAGGTAAAGGTCTATGCGGCTGATTACGACGACATCATCGATGCGGGGATAATAATCATCACGGCAGGAGCCGCGCAACAGCCGGGTGAGACTAGGCTCGATCTGGTCAACAAGAACATTGCGATCTTTAAGCAGATAATCCCTGAGATAGCTAAGCGTGATTACAAGGGTATCCTTCTCGTAGTCGCAAATCCGGTGGATATCCTTACCCTCGCTGCAGCGAAGATGGCGGGACTTCCTGAGAGCCGTGTCATCGGTTCGGGTACGGTCCTTGATACCGCGAGACTCAAGACAGCCCTTGGTGAGCACCTGGGTGTTGACAGCAGGAGTATGCACGCATTTATAATCGGAGAGCACGGTGACAGCGAGATCGTCGCATGGAGCAGTGCAAACGTATCCGGTGTACCGCTTCATGATGTTTGCGAGATGAGAGGTCACTTTAACCACGAAGAGGCCATGGCCAGGATCGCGGAAGAGGTAAAGAACAGCGCTTACGAGATAATCGAGAAGAAGAAAGCCACATACTACGGCATTGCGATGTCCGTCGTCAGGATCTGCCGCGCGATCGTCATGAACGAGAAGTCGATCCTTCCGGTATCTTCCGTTATGCACGGCCATTACGGCATCAAGGGAGTCGCGCTCAGCATGCCTGCCATAGTCGGAGCTGAAGGAATCGAGACGCATGTTCCGATAATCCTTAACGAAGAAGAGCAAGCAAAGCTTCGTGAATCTGCCGCGACTATGGAGAAGATCGCCAAAGAGGCGGGGTTGATCTGATACTTAAGATCCGTTCTCGGGATATACCGGGAGCGGATCTTTTTATTCCTCGAAAGCCCCTGTTTACAGGGATGTTATCGGGATGTTAACATTAGTTGCTTGCCTATTTGTCACCGGCGGTCTTACGATGGTGACATCAAACCAAGGAGGCGAATGGAAATGTTAGCAGAAAACATAAAGACACTCAGAAAGCAAAAAGGATTCTCTCAGGAAGAAGTCGCAGCAAGACTTAATGTAGTCAGACAGACTGTATCAAAATGGGAGAAGGGACTTTCGATACCCGATACGGAGACAACGATGAGACTCGCGGAACTGTTCGGCGTATCGGTAAGTGAGCTTATCGGTGAGGAGATAAAGGAAGATCATTCAGCTGATGTAGCAGAACAGTTATCCAGGCTTAATGCCCTCACTGCGATCGAGATCCAGAATAAGCAGAAGCTGAGGAAGACCATCATAACCATCGTGATCATCGTTATCGCTGCGGGTATCCTTATCGCGCTTCTTCCACACTGGAACAGCATGTGGCATGATCTCGGTAAAAACCTCTTTCACGCACTGAACGACTGACGGAAATCAGATTGCATAAATCGAATCGTTTTGCTTTGTGTGAAATCTCTCAAAAATGCCGAAAATGTCTGAATCCGTTGCGTTTGTGCCCCTCAGCATAATATAATTATAAATAATTGAGTTTTGTAATTTTTCTGATGAGGTAGTGCTTATGAAAGTATCACACGGAAGCAAGACGCAATTTTTTTTATCCCTTTTGATCGCAATAATGCTTGTCGTGACTTCCATTCCTATGGGAGCACCTGCAAGAGCTGACGATTCGTCGCTCACTGATCTGGCAGCTGTTCAGATCACTGAGATCTTGAACGGATCTGTCGATCTGATCCAAAATCCCGATGCTGAAGTTAAATACGGAGACAAGATCGTTGTCACGATGGCGTGGCAGATCCCGGACGGAAAGCAATTCGCGACGACCGATAACTTCACATATGTATTGCCTGAAGAAGTGGCGTTTACCAATGCTTCAGGTAATCTCGATGATGGCTCCAGAAAGCTCGGAACGTATCAGATAAGCGGAAATGTAATTACGATCAATTATTTTGTGGATACGTTTTGCAATGCTGAAGAGGATAATCGTCAAGGACGATTAAGGTTTGAAGGTAAGATCACGGACAACGGCGAAGGCGGTCAGCCGCAACAGGATATAAAAGTAACATTCCCTGTTGACCTGGAGTATACGCTTCATATGGTACCGCCGGATAAAGAAGCCAAGGTCACGGTAGACAAGAAATTTGCCGATTCCGATCCGGTCAATCACATCTATGATTGTTTTATCACGATAAGTGCTGATAATTACAATACCAATGTAACTCTGGATGACGAGATGTGGCCGGGCATGACGCTTTATTCACCGCTTGAGTTCTATACGGACAGCGATTATTCCGTTCCGCTCGATCCGAGCCGCTATACAGATAATTCTCCTGCTCCGTCTGATGATTGCCGTTTTTTGAATGCGGTCATCAACTCAATGGATGATGGTGAGGTCATATACGCAAAGTATCAGGTCAGAGTATTCCCTGAGATGTATGATCACGATGAGGCAAACAATCTTGTCGGAAATCTCAGAAACTATTATCCGTATCTCTATG
>CADCPU010000355.1 GCA_902803365.1 Oscillospiraceae bacterium | reverse complement strand
TGTTATAAGTGCTTTGCTTCGTGGCAGGGTATCCCGATCTGATCCGAGGGGGTATTCGCTTACGGGTCAGTAATGGGCTGGCGGCTGGCGGGTTTCGAAAACGCCGATTACGGATACATTCAAGAAAAAAACGTTTTGTCTCCGTAATTATCGAGCACAAAAATAATAAATTACGGATACATCAGGCAAAAATGGGCGATGTATCCGTAATTGAATGAGTCTGATGTGGGTAAAGTGCCATATTTTACGGATACATTGGGGTAAAATAGCCGATGTATCCGTAATGGTTTTCGAGATGCCTGCGCATATCGTTTCGCGCTCGGATGGATGTAAAAATATGTGGCGGTCGAGGTAAAAATCGGCCGGCTTTCGTGCAAAAACTCAAGAAAATCAAATATCTTTTATTTTCTAACGATGATAAGCCCAGAACTTGCATACCAGTCGGGTTATAACGCCTCCTGTTAATGACAATATTTCTTGACAAAGATAAAACAAGGATGAGAAAGACACTGTTTCTACCTGAGAAAAACGTTTCGTCACACAAATTTACCGAAAAATTAAATGAAAATTCTCTTGCAATTAACAATTTGTTCATACAAAATGACACTGTCGCACTACTAGTATGCATGACAACACGGGGAAAAGGAGAAAATGTATGGAGAATTTAAAGTTCAAAAGAACGATGGCATTGCTGATGTCAGCGGCGATTGCCGCGACCGTACTTTCCGGTTGCGATGAAGCGTGCTATCAGAAGGAGATCGAGAAGGCTATCGACAAAGTTAGCGATGAAGTTTCTTCTGTTGCTACGGATCCTAATATCGCGGAAGAGACAGAGCCGGTTGAAGAAACACCGGTCGCTGAAGACGAAGTAAGCACGATCGATCTTAGCGAGACGAGTGGTGTGGTCAGCATTAACAAAGCAGGTTCATACGTTATCACGGGAAAGACGGATAACGGAATGATCGTTGTCGAAGCGACAAAGGAAGATGTCATCGACATTACTTTGGATAATGTGTCCATTACCAATCCGACCTCTGCAGCGATCTGCGTTAAGAAGGCCAATTCTGTCAACATTACACTTAAGGGCAAGAACACTCTTACAACTTCAGGTGCCTTTGAGACAAGTGAAGATAACAAGGTCAACGCAGTAATCTGGTCCAAGTCAGATCTCACTATC
This sequence comes from Oscillospiraceae bacterium, assembly GCA_902803365.1. Next base: position 10,132 of record CADCPU010000355.1, on the reverse strand, counting down.
GGGGGAGAAGGTGGGGTCATCATCAATTCCGCACAGGGCAAAGCGATCGTAAGTAAGGACAGCCTGTTTATCACGGACGGAACATACATCATCTCAGCCCTTGAGGATGGAATCAACGGAAAAGACTTCGTAAATATCAGAGGCGGAAATATCACTATAAACACAGATGATGACGGCGTCCATGCAGACGGTAAGCTGCAGATAGACGGCGGTGTTTTGGAGATAAACTCAGTCGAAGGCCTTGAGGCTACATATGTGGTAATCAATGACGGCGAGGTATCTATCAATGCCTCAGATGACGGTATAAATGCATCTCTCAAGGATGAGACGTATGAAAAGCCTGTCATCGAGATCAATGGCGGTAAAATAACTATCGTGATGGCCGAGGGCGATACTGACGGTATCGATTCCAACGGAGATATTGTTATCAACGGCGGTTACATTGATATTACGGGACGCTCGACATGCGATCATGACGGAGACGCGATCTTTAACGGCGGCACGCTCATCCTTAACGGCGAGCAGGCTACCGAGATCCCTAATCAGTTCTTCGGACCTCCGCCGCTTGATGAGAACGGAAGACCGCTGCCTCCACCGGATTGGGATCCTGAACGCGACGGCGAGTGGAATCCGCCGCCAATGGAGTTTGATGAGAACGGTAACCCGTTGCCTCCTCCTATGCGTTATGACGAGAACGGCAACCCGTTGCCTCCGCCACCTCCACCGGGAGGACAAGGCCAGAGACCGCCGAAGCCGACGCCGACTCAGGCACCTCAGGCAACGGTAGAGGAACAGGCTGAAGAGACAGTCCCGGAAGTTTCCGAGACAACAGAAGCAGAAGTTACGGCTGCAAGCGAAGAGATGACCGAGCAGGTCGCTGAGACAACAGCTGAGACTACAGTCGAGACTTCTGAGATCAACACAGCTGAGTAATTATCTGACACACACAGACATAATAATACTCTAACGGGAACGGGAGGATCTTTTGAGACCTCTCGTTTTCGTTGTAGCGATTTGTGATAATTATTCCGTTTGGTACGTTTTTTAAGTGCCTGTTCTGTGGTATCATATCAACATATAGTTAACGATTCTTGAGCAAATGGGGCGCCTTACTCGCAAACGGGGGATTGGAGCATGGCACGATTGAACATTGCGCTTTTAGTTGGTGATATCAGGGATGCGTACAGCAGTTCTGTTGCGCGCGGTGCCGTTCGTGCGGCTCAGGATAATGATTGTAATCTCCTTATAGTTCCGGGTAGATATTTTAAGGTCACCGAAGACCTGCTTTTGGGCGAGTATGAATACCAGTATCAGACGCTCTTCAGATATTTCAAGGATAACAACGTTGATCTGATCGTCCTCGCGGCAGGCGGTGTCGGATTCGTAAGCGGAGTCCGCGGAAGAAATTCGCTGGAGGCTTTCCGTGAGCAGATCGGAGATATCCCGCTCTATACGATCTCGGGCGACTGCAAGGATGTCCCAAACGTCAGATATGACAATACTGCGGGCATCATCGAGAGCGTCGAGTACCTGATCAAGAAGCAGAACTGCAAGAAGATCGTCATGGTGGGCGGCCCGCAGGATAATGTCGATACGATAGAGCGTGTCGATGCCTACAGGAAGGCCATGAATGACAATGGGCTTGAGAGCCTCGTTATCTACGGTGATTTTACAGAGAGGTCGCGCGAGACGATCTATAACTTCCTGAAGAAGAACAAGGATACAGAGGCGATCGTTTTCGCGAACGACAGGATGGCCATAAGCGGATACGATGCGGCCGGAAGGCTCGGACTCAAGGTCGGAGAGGATATTGCTTTCGTTGGTTTTGACAATGTGGATAAGGACGTCTACATGATCCCGGCACTCGCGAGCGTGTACGCGGATGCCGTGGCGCTCGGACGGACGGCCGTAACAGAGGCGCTCGAGTTCCTGAAGACGGGAGTCGTAAAGGACAAGATCCTGCCATCGAGGCTGATCCTTCGAAGTTCCATTATGAGATCGGGCGGACAGCGGATCGAGTCGAGCGAGTTCGGCTACGGTTTTGACGAGGCGTCCGATATCGAGACGATGATCGAGGATTCGTTCTCGTATGTTTTCGATCACAGCGAGAGCAATGAGAGAAGGAGTCTTCTCTTCAGCGCATATAAGGAATTCATCAATGCATTTACGAATGTGCACCGCACGACAGATGCGACGGATGATGATTTTATCCATCTCGAAAAGGCATTCGACCGATTCCTGAATGCTGATACCCTCTGGGAACTCGATCTTGACAGGTTCCTGGTCATCTTCGAGTCGATGGAGAAGATGATGAGCGCGGGAGCGACAGATACGGAGAAGCGAAGCCAGATACTCGGGCTTACGTCACATGCCTACAGGAGACTGTTGTCTGCGATCGCGCTGCGCAATATCGATCTGACCTACAAACGGAAAAAGGTGCAGCACGAGGTCTACAGGATCTCGTCGGACCTTGTCGGATTCGAGAGTATCTCGAACAGTACATATGCGTCGCTCTTTTCAAACTTTGACAGGTTCGGCATCAAGAATTGCTATCTGTTCCTGTTCGAAGATCCGATCAAGAACGAGTTCGGGGACGATTTTGTGCCTGACCGCGAGCTCTTCCTTAAGGCGGTAATGAGGAACGGCAAACTGTCCGCTTCGCTCAAGAGCAACCGCCGCGTGCTGCTGAACAACCTGTTCTCGTACGTATTCGAGAAGGTCTCCGGGCGCATGATAATGCTCAATATCTATATCCGTAACATGATCTACGGTGTCGTTATCTGCGATATCCCGTATGAGATCTTTAATCTTTATGAGAGCTTCAACTATCAGATCAGCTCCGCAGTCAGAACGATCCGCCTCCTGGAGGAGAACGCGGAGAATAAGATGAGGCTCAATGAGAGCCTTGAGCTCCTGACGCGCAATAACATAAGGCTTGAGACGATCTCAAAGTCGGACGAACTGACGGGAGTCCTGAACAGAAGAGGATTCATGATCCGCGGCAAGGCGATGCTCAAGGAACCAAAGAGTACGCCAAAGTATATCTTCGTCGGATATGCCGATGTCGACGGCTTAAAGAAGGTCAACGATACGTACGGCCACGATGAGGGCGATATCCTGATAAAGACCGCGGCAGACATCTTGAAGAGCACGATCGGCGAGCGCGGTATCGTCGGAAGAATCGGCGGCGACGAGTTTGCTACGCTGATGTATGTCGACGATGAGGGCATGAAGCACAAGATAGAGCAGTCGCTCAATAATGCGATCACGAAGTATAACAAGACGTCCGGGAAACCGTACTATTTCTCGCTGTCGTTCGGCATCTTTACGTTCCCGTACACGAAGGATCTGAGCCTTCAGGACCTCTTGGAGAGTGCGGACAAGAAGATGTACGAGATCAAGGCAAAGCATCGTAAAAATCGTAAAAAATAATAAACAAACAGAGTGATTTTCTCGCTTGAATTTCAATAGTATTTGATTATAATCTCGTTTAGGCGTGATATGCCTTGGCATGTCATGAAGTGAGTTTATGTAGTTTGATAAGGAGTAATGTTATGAAAAAAGCATTAGCAGCAACATTGACGCTGGCTGCTCTGTTCGCCTTTGCATCTTGTTCCAAAGAGCCTACAAAGATCAACGTCAATGATTACTTTAAGTATGAGCTGTCCGGCATTACCGGCCAGGGTGTCGTAACTTACAGCATCGATGCCGAAGGTCTCCTCGAGGATAACGAGGAAGCGCTCGACGGTTGTACGGAGAAGAAGATCACCAACGCACTCCAGGGTGCTTGGGACAAGGAAGCAGAGATCGCCAACGGCGACGAGATCAAGTTCAAGTGGGATCTTGATACCGATGTTATCGAAAAGAAGTACAATGTCATTTTCGAGGCCGAGGACGTAAAGGTAACTGTAGATAATCTCGAAAAACTTCCTGAATTTAATCCGTTCGACTATCTCAGCATTACATTCACGGGCACGGCTCCGGACGGCATGATGACTGTTGACGATACGCTCTCAAAGGCACCTGTAAGCGGTCTTCGTTTCAACTATGACAAGGACAGCAAATTCAAGAACGGCGATGTCGTTAAGGTAACTGTCACAGCAGGTTCAAATGATCTGACCGAGTACTGCAAGGAGAAGGGTTATACTATCGTTGCAGATACCAAGGAATTCAAGGTAGAAGGCCTTGACGAGTACGTAACGACAAAGGCCGATCTCACGGATGATATGATCAAGGAGCTCTCGAAGCAGGCAGAGGATAAGTACTATTCCTCTATCGGTAACTGGGAAGAGGAAGCTACACTTGATTCCGTCGAGTACTTCGGTTACTACTTCGTAACTTTGAAGGACGGTGTCGAATCAGGTTACGGTCACTATAATAATAACTACCTTTATATCATTCTCCAGCCTAAGGCTACGAATCCGAACGAGACGTTTACGTATTTCTACTACGTCAGATTCCAGGATATCGTCAAGAAGGCTGACGGAACAAACGAGATCTACGATATCTATGCTACAGCCGTACCTGAGGGTTCTTACTTCTTCGGCTTGAGCGGCGAGGCTTTCCTGAGCGAAGGTGGCGAAGACGGTGATGATTACTGTTACGAGGGCTACCGCAGCACGGCTGATCTCTACAATGCCGTACTCCGTCCTATGAGCGAATACTACATCGTAGACAAGAGCTTTGATGCGGATGTAGAGGGCACGAGCACAGCTCCTGCAACTCCTGACACAGAAGCTACTGAGGCTACTGAGGAAGGTGAGACAACAGACGAGACCGAGGCTACTGAGGAAACTGAGGAGACCGAGGCTGAGGAGACTGAGGAGACAGAAGCAACTGAAGAGGCTGCTTGATCTTCCGGACTTTATCTGAGAATTACATAAGAGGCTGTTTCAGCGTGAGGCTGAGACGGCCTCTTTTTGTTGGGGCAGCGCCACAGCGGCCTTTGTGCTTTATGAGTAAACAAGGAAAAAATATTTGTGAATTTTTGTAAATTTTACACAAAAGTTACCGAATTTTATCGGATAGAGATTATAATATTCATAGGCGTTTTTTGGGGGCCAATTGCGCTTAGATTTTTTCTCGGGATGGGAGATTTCATATGAGAATCGAAGAGTTATTCGAAGGTAAGAATATTAACGATTATTACATTGGCAAAGTTACACAGATATACAGAAGTAACTGTATCGCACAGATCGACAATCTGGCATTGATGACGGACAGGAGCAAGTTCAGCTCTGATTTCCTTCCTAATACGATCAACTATTTTGTAGTCATTGACTCGATCGAAGGTATCTTCCTCGGTGAGGTCTTTGAGAATAAGGCATCAAGAAAGAATATCCTTGAGATGTCGTCTTTCGGTAATGAGAAGGCTAACGATTATCACGAGATATGTATCGATACGATCGCTCTTATGCCGCATGATTCCAAGAAGTTCCAGCTCGCAGGCTTTAAGACTCTCGGTATCACGGACAGCGTTTATCTTGCTACTGACGAAGTCTATAAGATCTTTATGGCTTCGCTCGAGTTCACGGGAGAGGACGAGGAACCATTGCCTGCATTTGCTACTTACCTCAACAGATCACAGGCAGGTGTAAGCCTTAAGCCGAGTACTCTCTTCAACCGTCACCTTATGTGCATCGGTGCTACGAACAGCGGTAAGTCCACAACGGCACTTGCTATCCTCGATAAGGTCGTATCTTCCAAGCGTAAGGCGCTCATCATCGATCCTACGGGTGAGTACAGGAACGCTTTCTCGGGTGAGGAGATCGCAAAGCTCACGCTCGGTGTCAACACGACTATCTCTCCGGGTAAGATCACGATGGAGCAGTGGGAGAAGCTCTTTGAGGCTGAGAACAGCAGCCAGGGCGCAGTTCTTGCTGAGGCTATCACATCTCTCCGCTATATGAAGAAGATCGGTGAGAACACCTATTATCCTAAGGTAGGTGAGGAGATCGACAACGTTCAGGCTAATCTCGCATCCGTTGGTAAGGACGATACGGACTTTAATATCGAGCTGCTTCCTGAGCAGATCCAGGCTGAGTCAGTTTGCGAGCCTGACAGAGATACGAATTACAACTTTAAGTATCACTACGATTCACTTAAGGCTAACTCCAATGCTTCGCTCGTACAGAAGATCCAGTACCAGATGACGAACACCAGGTTCCTGTCGTTCTTCTCGAATGAGCCTGGAATGTATAATCTCCTTGATGTCATCGACGAGTTCCTTACACTTCCTGAGGCAAGCCTCTATATCGATACTTCAACGCTCGGTGCGTCAGAAGGTATCGGCGGTATGGTAATCGACCTTGTAAGTAACTTCGTTATGTCACGTGAGAATATCAATCCGTTCGTATTCTTCATCGATGAGGTTCACAGATATGCCAAGTCCAGATATTCCGACAAGGAATTCCACGGCGGACTTACGCTCCTCGCCAGAGAGGGTCGTAAGAAGGGTATCTTCCTTTACCTCACGACTCAGAACCCTAAGGACGTATCGCCTATCCTCTTCGGTCAGATCGGTACGATCCTTATCCACCGTCTCATGCTCAACGATGAGATCCACGCGGTAGAGAGCCACCTTGACGATTATGCTTTGAAGCACGTCAGAAAGCTCAATCAGGGCGAAGTCATCCTCACGAGCGTCAATCTCCTCCATAACATGTTCATCCATGTCAACAAGAGTGAGAGAACACAGTATAACGAGACACCGCAGTTGTAAGCGCTAAATTAATAATTATTTAATTAAGAGGGCCTCGGATGATTCCGGGGCCTTTTCGATTGGCTAATTGACAACAACATGTGCGTTAGCAGGGCGGGTGTTTGTATTTTTTTCCGATATATCCTTAAACCCCTTGATTTTTGTTTAAATATGTTTGTATAATTTTAAAGTTTGTAAGACCCAATTACGCATTGTTTCATTTTTTAGGGAGTATGTTTTTATGAAACTTGAATCTTTTTACAAGGGGTTGAACCTCAAAGACTACTATGTCGGAAAAATCACGCAGGTATACAGGAACTGCTGTGTAGCACGTGTTGAGAATCACGAGGCTATGGACGACAGAAGTAAGTTTTGCAAGGCTTTCCGCCCGAACACCATCAACTATTTCGTACTTATCGAATCCACAGAGGGTATCTTCCTCGGTGAGGTTTTCGAAAACAAGGAAGCAAGCCAGAATGACTTTGAGATGTCTGAGGTAACGTCTTCCACTTCCGGTTTCGACCAGATCAGCATCGAGACCATCGCATTTATGACACCTGAGTCAGAGAAGTTCGAGCTTGCAGGTTTCCAGACGATCGGTAACAAGGACAAGGTCTATGTTGCTACACCTGATGTTTACAAGCTTTTCCTTCTTTCACTCCAGATCTCCAGCGAGCAGGATGAGGTTCTTCCTCCTTTCGCTACATACCTTAACAAGACAAAAGCTGATGTTGAGCTCAAGCCGAGCACACTCTTTAACCGCCACCTTATGTGTGTAGGTGCTACGAACAGCGGTAAGTCCACAACAGCATTGGCTATCCTCGATAAGCTCATCACAACAAAGAGAAAGGCTCTTATCATCGACCCTACAGGCGAGTACAGAAATGCTTTCTCCGATGATGAGATCAAGAAGCTCACATTGGGCGTTGATACAACTATCGCACCTGGTAAGATCTCCATGGATCAGTGGGAGAAACTCTTCGAGACAGAGAACAGCAGCCAGGGTGCAGTTCTTTCAGAAGCTATCACATCACTTCGTTATATGAGAAAGATCGGCGAAGATACTTACTACGCTAAGGTCGGTGTAAGCATCGATGAGGTTCAGGAGAATCTCGCATCCGTTACAAAGGATGACGTCGACTTCGATATCGAGCTCCTTCCTGAGCAGATCCAGGCTGAGTCCATCTGCGAAGGTACAAGAGACAGCAGCTACAACTTCAAGTACTGCTACGATTCACTCAAGGCAAACGCAAACGCATCTCTCGTTTTGAAGATCCAGTATCAGATGACAAACACCAGATTCTTGGCATTCTTCTCCAACAATCCTGAGATGAACAACCTCCTCGAAGTAATCGACGAGTTCCTTCATACACCAAACGAGAGCCTTTATATCGATACTTCAGCACTCGGTGCTACAGAAGGTATCGGTGGAATGGTAGTTGACCTCGTAAGTAACTTCGTAATCGGCAGAGACAACATCTGTCCGTTCGTATTCTTCATCGATGAGGTTCACAGATATGCTAAGACAAGATATTCCGATAAGGAATTCCACGGCGGTCTGACACTCCTCGCAAGAGAAGGACGTAAGAAGGGTATCTTCCTTTACCTTACAACTCAGAACCCTAAGGACGTATCTCCTGTCCTCTTCGGTCAGGTCGGTACGATGCTCATCCACAGACTCATGCTCAACGATGAGATCCGTGCGGTTGAGAGCCACCTTGACGATTTCGCCATCAAGCACGTCAGAAAGCTCAACCAGGGTGAAGTTATCCTCACGAGCGTTAACCTCCTGCACAACATGTTCATCCATGTTAACAAGTGCTGGAGAACACAGTACAACGATACTCCTCTGCTCTAAGCAGGCAGTATAAAATAGAAACAATGTAAAACGGGCGCTTGCTTCACGGCAGGCGCTCGTTTTGTTGTGCGCGAAAAAGAAACTATAACAAATGTTATAAAACGTTAAATATTATCAACTTCAATTGAGAAAGGATAGGTGGTAATATAAACATATATGTTTGAGAGGTAAGCCTATGTATTATTCGAGTATTGGTGTTCTGGCAGTAATATTACATATGATCATCAATGCCGATACTATGTTCGGCAAGCGTGACGATGCCCAAGATCTCGATAATAAGAGATATCGCCACGTGCTTTTTGCCGTTATGCTCTATTATCTCTCTGACGCTTTGTGGGGATGCCTTTTTGATTGCGGTTTTTATAAACTGTGCTATGTCGATACGATGATCTATTTTTTCGCCATGGGACTTACCGTGTTCTGTTGGGCAAGGTTCATAGCGGTATATCTTAAGCAGAATGAATTTTGGAGCGATATGCTCAGCTGGGTAGGAGGCCTTATCCTGGGCGCTGAGACATTCGCGATCATTATCAATATCTTTGTGCCGGTCATGTTCTATTTTACGGATGAAGGCGAATATGTTCCGAGCTTGGCGCGCTACATAATCCTCTATATCCAGATAGTCCTGTTTGTCTTTATCTCTATGGAAACGCTGTATCGTGCCACCAAGACCGAGGGCTCAGATAAGCTTCACCATCAGGCGATCGGAGCTTCGGGTCTTATTATGGCATTCTTTGTATTCTTGCAGGCGCATTTCCCGCTGATGCCGTTCTATTCGATCGGCTGCCTTATCGGTACGACCGCTATCCATTCGTTTGTTGTCGTTGAGGACAGGGTAGATAAGAGCCTTAAGCTCGGACGTGTCATGAACGTTGCCTATAAGGATCTTCTGACCAATGTTAAGAATATCAATGCGTATGCTGAGACCAAGGAGCGGGTCAACAGGGAGATCAAAGAAGGAAAGGGGATGCCGTTCGCGGTCGCTGTTTTCGATCTCAATGATCTGAAGTATGTAAACGATTTTCAGGGTCACGAGGCGGGCGACAGATATATCCGGGACGGTTGTAACCTTATATGCAAGACTTTCTCGCACAGCCCGGTATTCAGGATCGGAGGCGACGAGTTCTGCGCGATAGTCATAAATGATGACTATATCCACAAGGAAGAGCTCATGAAGAAGTTTGACGAGACTGTCGAACTCAATCAGAAAAACGGCGGAGTTGTCGTGTCTTCCGGTATCAGTTACTATGAGAAGGGAATAGACAGTGATTACGACGAGGTCTTTACCAGGGCCGATGAACTGATGTATATCAGGAAAAAGGAACTTAAGAAAATGAAGGCTGAAATGAAAAATGCTGTCCCGCAATAAAGCGAGGCAGCATTGTTTTTGTTATCTCCAGCTTGTGTAGATCTTACCGTAGCCGTTTATATCTTTGACGAGCAGGTAATCCAATACGGCATCTGCATCTTTGTCATCGATCTTATTCATTTTTGTTTTCTCCTCAGATTATTATTAATATGGTTTTGCATGCATACCAAATCATGAGAAGATTGGTCAATGGATAAGACCGGCC
>CADCPU010000354.1 GCA_902803365.1 Oscillospiraceae bacterium | reverse complement strand
GTATCCTTTGTTGCGAACCAGAGGGACTGCTTCGTATCAAGAGCATATGTAAAGCAGGAACGTGCAAAAGCACTGATGGACTTATCTGTATTGTGCATTCCGAGAACAACGCCGGAATCCTTGAAATTGAAGATCTCCTGTGTCTTTGTGGATCCGTCAGGATATGTAACGAGGAGCTCAACCTTAGCAGCACCGTCGATCTTCATCTCGGAATCTCTGTAAACATCACCGTAAGCGTGACGAGCGATCGTGATAGGCTTCTTCCATGTAGATACGAGCGGAGAGATACCCTTTACCATGATAGGTGATCTGAATACCGTACCGTCAAGGATTGCTCTGATAGTGCCGTTAGGGCTCTTCCACATCTGCTTGAGGTCGTACTCTGTCATACGCTGAGCATTAGGTGTGATCGTTGCGCACTTAACTGCAACGCCGAGTTCCTTTGTTCTGTTTGCTGAATCTATAGTAACCTGGTCATCTGTAGCATTACGATTAACGAGTCCGAGGTCAAAATACTCGGTCTTAAGGTCTACAAAAGGAAGGATAACGATATCCTTGATCTGCTTCCAGATGATCCTTGTCATCTCATCGCCGTCCATCTCAACGAGCGGCGTAGTCATTTTAATCTTGTCCACTAGTGGCTCCTCCGTGAATACTTAAATATAACCTTGTTATTTTATTCTACTTGATTAATCAAGTCAAACTCTTACAAGCAAGAACGATCAAAATCTCGAGAGACTGGCGCTCTTCGAGCTTTCCCGTTCTGTTATCGTAGTCACTCTTCGTACATGCCGAAAACAGGTTGAGCAGTTTTTCCATACTGAACTTCGGTGCCTGGGCAGCGAGTTTCTTGGCTGTAAACGGATGGACCTTGAGCGATCTGACTATCTCATCCTTATTCTTCAGTTCCTTGGCACAGATAAGCTGGCTTAAGTGCTTGCAGAACATGAACTTGATCCTGGCAACAGGCTCTTTCTTACCTATCAATTCATCAACCACACAAAGTGCAGTCTGACAGTCGCCGGAACTTACGGCATCGAGCATATTAAAAATCGAGCCTCTGAGGTCAGGCATACAAAGCTTCTCGACTACTCCGATATCGATATTACTGATCTTCTTCTCCATACAATAGAGCGCGAGCTTGTTAAATTCATTGACAACAGCCCGCATCGATGTGTCACAACGGCTTATAAGGCTCGTAGCAGCTTCGTCATCGATCGTGATCTTGTATCTGGCAAGGCTCTGCGAGATCTTGCCCGCGATCTCGGCTTCGGTAAGCCTGTCGCAGACAACTGATATTCCCTCTTTTTCGAAAACAGACCAAAGCGCCTTCTTACGCTTGTCCGCGCTGTCTTCCCAGAATACGACCACCGAAGTCTCAGGGATATTAGCCGCAAACTTGGCAAAGCTGTCCGAGAACTCCTTCTTGGGATCTGCGATACCGAAGATGCCGGAATTTCTGACAAGGATAACTCTCTTGACCGAGAGCCAAGGAGGTAACATAACGTTATCAAGGACTTTATCCATATCGAAGTTCTTGGAATCGAAATCGAGCTTGGCATAATCCATCTGCTCGGCGCCCTCGCTCAGGCAATTCTTGCGAAGGTGCTTGACCGCAAGTTCCGTGTAGTAGTCTTCCGCACCCGTCAATAGCACGAGCCTGGGGAATTCCTTCCTCTGACACATATCCTTAAAAGTATTGAAGTCAATCGTTTTCGACGCCATATCGGTTATCCTTGAATCCTTTAATCTCTGTCTTGTCTTTGGTAATTCTAACACTAATCGCTCCGTTTTTTGAGGTCTCGAAAATATTTGCCTCAACTTCACCCAATCTCTCGATCGTATCAGGCGAAGGATGCCCGTAGCTGTTAAACAGCCCTACGCTTATAATCGCGACCTCGGGTCTGGTCTTCTGAAGAAAGTTCTTACCGGTCGAATATCTGCTGCCGTGATGAGCGACCTTGAGGATATCGATATCGCCTGTATCCAGCATATCCTCACACTCCATGTCAATGTCACCTGTAAACAAGATCCTTGTGCCGTGCGACTCCATAAGCGCGACCACGCTGTCAGGATTCTCGCCGTCTTTTGGGTGGTCCGGCCAGACAATATCAAGTTTGGAATCCTTACCAAGTTCGATACAATCGCCTTTTTTCAAAGGCTCAAACCTGTCGTAAACAGCCTCAGATCCAAAATGCTCCGACATCAACAGATCGGTATTCTTGTTATGCCCTGTATATGCGGTATATATCTTATCGACCCTGCCGGCCTTCATGAGTTCCAGCAAACCACCGCCGTGGTCCTCATCCCAATGTGTCATGATGGCCATATCAACCTTTTCTATGCGTTTGTAGTCAAGGACACTCTCCACCTTGGATGCGGCTTCTCCCGTTCCGCCGTCAATGAGTATGCTTCGGCCGCCGCCTAAGATAAGACAGCAATCCCCCTGCCCGACATCTATGAATATCAGTTCATCGCCTTGCTTGTCCTTAATATAAAAGCACAGCGATACACCGATCAGGATGACCGCCAGGGTTAGAAGCGGTATCAGGACTTTCTCTCTTTTCAGTTCTTTTGAAAACAGTATCGCTACAAGTATGACGACAACACCAAGAACGAAAGCCCCGCCCAATTCATCGATCCTCGGTACATCAAATGACATTCCCGTAAATAGCCCTATGGTCTTGCAGACAAGCTTTGCAAAGAATACAGCCGGCTGCCAGAATATCGGAGTTATGAGCGCTCCGATCATACCGAGAACAAAGAAAACGCATACGAATTCGATCAGAAAGCCTGATAAGAATTGGCAGATGATAAGCACGGGATTAAGTGATGAGCCTGTTTCCAAATACATCGGCAGCAGACCTGCATGTGCGCCGATAGTTGCCGCGAGTGCTTTCTTTATGGTCTTCGGACACTTCTCGGGAAAGGATTTGGCGATCTTATCCGAAAACAACATGATGCCGATGACCGCTCCAAAACTCATCTGAAAACCGCTCGAAAGAGCCGTAAACGGATCTGCGACCAGCATCACGAGCGCCGCAAAGCTCATGCCCGACAACGAATCGCGCGAGAATAGTATGCAAAGGCTCATGACAGCGGCTCTCGTTACGGATTCGCTCCAGCCCGTGAGCATTCCTATAAAGAGGACAAAAGCGATCTCCGAAATAACTCGGAGCTTGCTCTTCCTCGGAAAGAGATCAAGGAGTACAGGCAGCACAATAAGAAAAGATGAAAAATGCGTACCGGATACGGCCAGCAGGTGCGAACAGTCCGTTAGGCGGAAGTCGCGCTTGGTGTCTTCGTCAAGAAGCGAGTGATCACCAAGGCAGAACGCCGAAAGAAGCGCCGCATCATTGTTTTCGAGGCCTGACATAAGAGATTTTATCGCTTCGCGCGGTTTATTGCGCAGTCGATCGAGGAATCTGAAAACAGGATTAACAGAAACAACTTCCACACTGTCAGCCTTAAGATCAGCGACGAGGCCCTTCCGCTTCATATACGAGGAGTAATCGAACTCTCCCGGATTGGTCGCTTCTGCAAATCCGGTCAACCTGCCAGTAACGCGAAGTCTGTCACCAACTTCAGCTTCTACCCCGTCGAGCTTGACCCTGCCCTCAGATGTGAGCGCACAGATATCTGATTTTCCGCTCAGTTTACACTCCTTGGAATAGACAAAGACTTCATACGTCCCGCGGCCGTATTCAGGCATCTGACGGACCTTGAACGAACAGAAGATAAAACAGCACAAAAACAACAGGACCGCAGGCATAAGCAAGGGTCTTTGCTTAAGTTTCTTTAAGAATTCCTTCTTGTATCCGTCCATATTCCTTCTCCCGATAATACTATAGAACATTCTGATAGAAATTTGAGTGCCAATTTACTTGAAAATATGTCAAATCGGCAGATAATTCACAGTCCGAACGCAGAACGTTTTCCGATATAATGTAAACATCTAAAATTATGAGGGGAACTATGAGCGTTAATTTCAGGAACACCGTTTTTTCCAAACTCGCTGCGGATGTATCATCCTGTCCGACGGATGATATGCCTGAAGTCGTACTTTCGGGCAAGTCCAACGTAGGCAAGTCCTCGCTCATCAACGCTTTGGCAGACAACAAGAAGCTTGCCAGAGTCTCCTCCACACCGGGCAAGACCCAGGCCGTCATCTACTTTAACGTAGACCGCAAGTTCTATTTTGCAGACCTCCCGGGTTACGGTTATGCAAAGATCTCCAAAGAAAAGAAAGAAAAGTTTTCCAAGCTCGCAGAGAGTTACTTTACGAGCGGCCGAAAATTCGATCTCGTCCTCCATCTCATGGACATCAGACACTCCCCGTCCCAGGAAGACGTCGGAATGCTCAAGTTCATGAACGATGCCGGACTTCCCTACTTTGTGGTCTTTACAAAATGCGACAAGTTCAGCCGCCAGCAGCTTATGAAAAGGCTTAATGAACTGTCCGAAGAACTCGATTTTAAGGAAGATGCGAACGTTTTCGCAATCTCTTCCGAGAAGAAAACAGGGCTCGACGATCTGCGCCGTGCCATCGAGGAATACCTGAACATTTGATTGTTGATTTCAGTCGAATGTTCGCTATACTTTAATTATATGTATTAAGGAGAATGCTACATGGGCTCTAACGAGACATCAGACTCTACATATAACGAATTGCGTCTTGAACCGTTCGGACCGATCGGTATAATCGCACATACAGCGAACAAGGAATTCGTTCAGTCAGTTAGTAACATCCTCTATGAGAAGCGTCTTAAGCGCTTTAATGAGAAATCCAATCCGTTCGTAACCAATCCGGGCTATCTTCGCACAAGTTATCTCTTTGACACGGATCTTATCCGTTTTGCGACAGGCGAAGGCAAGTTCCAGCTCTATGAGACTACCCGCGGTCACGACATCTATATCATTACGGACGTTTTGTCCTACAACCAGACGATTACATTAAACGGCTATGACCACATCATGAGCCCTGACGATCACTATAGAGATCTTCTCCGCATCATCTCCACTTGCGCCGGCAAAGCCCGCCGTATCAATGTCATCATGCCGTTTATGTACGAAGCTATCCAGATCAAGAAGTCATCCAAGCTCGACGAGTCACTCGACTGCGCCGCAGTCCTCCGTCAGCTCTACGATCTCGGCGTAGCTAACCTCATCATATTTGACCCGCACGATCCCAGGATCGATAACGCAGTTCCTCTCATGGGCATCGAAAAGCCTCGTTCCGCATACAAGATCATCTCTACCCTGATCTCAAAGTTCGGTTCGATCACGCTCAACCCTGAGAGCACAATGGTCATAAGCCCTGACGAGACAGGCATCAACCGCGCAGTATTCTACGCTTCGATGCTCAATCTTCCTCTCGGCATCTTCTATCGCGAGCGCGATTACGTCAATGCGACTGACGAAGTAGCTCCGATCAAAGATTACAAATTCATCGGAAATGATGTTAAGGGTAAGGATCTTCTCATCATCGACGATATGATAAATACCGGTAACACAATGATGACAACGGCAACCAAGCTCAAGGCTCAGGGCGCCCGCGACATCTACTACATCGCTCCGTTCGGTCTTTTCACCAACGGCTTCGATGAATTTGACAAAGCGTACGACGAAGGTCTCATCAAGGCCGTTGTCTGCACGAACCTGATCTACCGCCCGCAGGAGCTTCTCGACAAGAAGTGGTATGTGGACGTAAATCTCACGCCTTACGTTGCCCGCATCATCGATGCACTTAACGTGGACGAATCCGTCAGTAATCTCATCAATTCCACATCAAGGATCACGGACTTCCTGGATCAGATAAGGATCGACGAGTTTATCGACGACATAATCTATTGACTTTGTTTTCCCTTTTCGAGCAAGGGAAATGAAAGTATACATATGAAACATTTATTAGGAAAGGCTAAGGTGAAGTATGATTTCAGTTCCAAATGATGAGAAATCCTATTCCCGCTACAATCAGTACGGAGACAACCCGATGGCGCCGGTCGGCCCTATCGGAATCATCCCGCTCAAAGGAAGCGCAGAGTTTACGGAGAAAGTAAACTACTACCTCAACAAGAGACGCTCCGAGTATCAGGAGGAGGCAATCGTATCCAAGTATCCGGGCTTCTTCAGAAACGATTACAGGATCGAAGTTGACAATGCACGTTTTTCTTCAGGCGAAGGTAAGGCAGTAGTCTTAAACTCCGTCAGAGGCCACGACCTCTACATCGTAGCAGACGTCATGAACTGCTCCTGCACATACAAGATGTTCGGTCAGGACAACAGAATGAGCCCTGACGATCACTACCAGGATCTCAAGCGCGTAATCCTCGCTTGCTCCGGTAAGGCACGTCGTATCAACGTTATCATGCCGTTCCTCTACGAGAGCCGTCAGCACAAGAGAAACTCCCGTGAGTCCCTCGACTGCGCATTCGCCCTCGAAGAGCTCTACAATCTCGGCGTTGAGAACATCATCACATTCGACGCACACGACGAGCGTGTATCAAATGCTATCCCGCTCTCCGGCTTCGAGAGCCTTCCTGCTACATATCAGATCATCAAGGAGATGTATCGTCAGATCCCTGACCTCAGCTTCTCCAACGGCAAGTTCATGGTCGTATCCCCTGATGAAGGCGGTATCACACGTGCTATGTACTTCGCATCCATCCTTGGCGTGCCTCTCGGAACATTCTACAAGAGACGTGACTACACAAAGATCGTTAACGGCCGTAACCCTATCATCGCTCACGAATTCCTCGGCGATTCCGTTGAAGGCATGGACATCCTCATCGTAGATGACATGATCTCTTCCGGTGACTCAATGCTCGATATCGCTCGCGACATGAAGCAGCGCGGTGCCAGAAACGTATATTGCGCAGTAACATTCGGTCTCTTCACAGAAGGCGTCGAGCACTTCAACCGCGCATACGAAGAAGGCATCATCAATAAGGTTTTCGCTACAAACCTCATCTATCGTCGTCCTGAGCTCTTGCAGGCTCCTTGGTTCGCAGATGTTAACATGAGCAAGTTCGTAGCACTCCTCATCGATGCCATCAATCACGACTCTTCCCTCTCCAACCTCATCAATCCTACGGAGAAGATCAAGAAGCTCCTCCGCGAAAAGGGCGAGAAGATCGAAGGCATCAACTAATCTTACTTTCCTATTTATATATGCAATTCCGACCGCCGCACTCTTACCGAGCGCGACGGTCTTTTTTTTCGCGCCGCCGCTGCTCCCCGCTCACCCTTAGGGTGAGTCAAACTGCGAAGTACTGCTTCCCGCTCACCCTTAGGGTGAGTCAAACTGCAAAGTGCAACTTCCCGCTCACCCTTAGGGTGAGTCAAAGCTGAAATATGCGACTCTTTCGGGGTGGTTAAATAAGTATCTTAATGATATTATTATTCGGAAAAGAGGTTAAATATGGCAAACTCGAAGACTAATACTTCAAAAAAGAAAACGCAAAACACTAAGAGCGCAACTAAGAAGACTCAGGCAAAAAAGCCTGCAAGCCAGACTTCAACACGCAAGAAAGCAACACCTGCACCCGCTCCTGCTCCGATAATCGAAGCAGATAACAGAAGCGGCGCCGCAGATTATTTCCATGCGTTTTCGAAAAGCAGATTTTTCAAGCCGCTCATCACTATCGTGATCGTATTGGCGGTTATCGGACTCGACCTGCTCATATCATGGAATAAGTATGAAAGATTTTTCGGGATCGTTGGAATAGAGATAATCATCGTTGCACTCATTTTGGCGATCAAGCTTGCCATGTCCACGAATAAAGAAACTGAGAAAAAGGAAGAATAATATGCCCCTGGACGGTTTGACGTGCAGTGTGTTGAGTCAGGAACTTGATGATGCACTTAGAGGCACGAGGATCGACAAGGTCTTTCAGCCGGATAAATACAATATCTTTTTGCATATGAGGACGTCTTCCGGCAACAAGAAGTTGCTGGTCTCATACGATCCGACTTCACCGAGAGTACATTTTACGGAGACATCAAGAGAGAATCCGCTGATGCCGCCGTCTTTTTGTATGCTCCTTCGTAAGCACATGCAAGGTGC